>NZ_SMLW01000617.1:25124-27639 GCF_009711405.1 Fulvivirga kasyanovii
TTGTAAGTAATCAGTGACCAGTAATCGGTACTTTTGTAATCAAAAACCTCACCCCAGAAACCAGAAACAAAACCCCAACCGGCATCAACAACGACACCCAAAAAAGTCCTTCGAAGTAAAAGGGCAGCATACCCAGGCCTGCCATGAAAAGCGTGGGCTGGAGGAAAATAATCGCCTCGCTCAGGATGAAGCCAAGAAGGAAAAACACAATTCCGCTTTTGGCAAGCTTGCTGTTGATACTTATGAGGTTAACCTGAGCAAACCAGCCGATGAGGAATGTGCTGACAAAACCGAGGAAGACAATATGCAAATAGCCAATGGTGAAGTTGCGTACCGTAAAAGCCAGGTCAGCGATGGTAGGGAAGGCCGATGCAAATTGAAGGAGTATTTTAATGATAAATGATACATAAGCGAATTGGAATAGCCGTACTGTCCATGGCGTTAGTTTAGTTTGCATATCCTTTCCGGCTCTTTTGATGATCAGCATCAGATAAAATAAAGCCATGAGCTGCAAGATGGCTGATAAAAAACCTATGACATACACGTATGTATGAGGTTGCGTCCATAAGGTGGAAAGGCTGTATGCCGGTATGCAGGCTATCAACATCAGCCACAAGAAGCGGCGGGCATGACCATTAGAGAAAGCGATATCGTTGATCTCAAGAATTCTGAAAAAGAGTCCGAAAACTGCGAAACTAAACCAGCCGTCGTACTGGAAATGGAGGTAAAAGTAGATAGCCAACTGATAGAGATCAGATCCACCTAAGCCTTTGGCCATGATGGCACCCAGTGCAAACGGGCCGATGGATGACAGCACCATAAACAACAAGCCCCAGCGAATGAAAACCAAAGAAAGTGGACGGTTGTGAAGTTTATTGGTGTCCCTTAGAAATTTACCTGCAAACCAATATGACAATAAAATGTGCAACGTAGAAAAAGTAATGGAAGCTGCAGCATAGCCCTGTATGGGGAAAGTAATGAGCATCCCCATTACAGCCACCTGGAGCAGCCAGAACATGATCTTATATGTTTTTGCTTTTTCAGGAACATAGGTAAATACCAAAGCAGCAAAAAAGGCATTGAACAACCAGCCCAGGAAAGCGAGGTGAGAGTGGCCATGCAGGAAGTACTTAAAGTTGACTCCTTCTATCGGGTAGAAGAAAATCAAACGGAGCAAGCAGCCTAGGAACCCCACCAGGATAAGGTATACAAAAGACAAAAAGACCCATTTTTTGATCATGCGGCTGTTATTCATATAGCTAACTTGCTTTTTCTAATCCCTAAATAAATCAATACAGCCATAGAAACGAAAAATACTGCCATTGACAATCCGTTGACCATAGCCGCCCACATACGCAGGTCGGGCATGGATAAGAGATCTGCTATTATTCTTATCATCAATGAAACCTCTAATGCAAATGCCCAGAGGTATAGTGATGCATGGTAAGGTTTTACCCCTATACCCAAAACCCCGGGAAGGATTATCGGGCCGTGGGCAAAGATCATAGAGAATACGAAACCGATAAAGAAGGCGTGCAAAACCGCGTCATAAAGAAAGCCGTAAAGGTCGCCACTTAATATCAACGCACCCGTTGCTATCAACCAGCCATAGCCTATAAGCAAAAGCAGTGCGGAAAACCGGTGCTGCCCGTGCTTTTTGACCGACTTTGTGGCCATGTCAAACTTAAGCAGCCATATACCTGTGAAGATTAATCCAATGGCAGCCAGCAAGCGGCCATTGCCATGGAAGGGCATAATAATACCGGTTACAAAAACAGCCAGTGCTACCAGTAATATGAGTCTGCTGTTTTTCCTGATAGGCAAAAATTGCGTGAGCTCAAGCCTTTCACCGGTTATGATCAGGAGCAGAAAACCAATCCACCACGAAACAGCCAGTGGGTACATGTTGTAAGTGAGTAACATGAGATTGCCCACCAGCCAGCATAGCGATCCAGCAAAGAGTATGATCATGTATGATTGCTTGTACTTTTCAAGGAAGTACCCCATGATGATGGCCTGTCCCAGACTCCCTGCAGTAAGGGCAGCGAATGCCCAGGTGTCCATATCCAGCAGGAAAAACACGAGACTTATCCCGCTGAGGGCCGGAACGATCATAACCCAGTTCTTTTTCAGGACTACCGCACGCTCAAGACTGATCAGGGTACCGAGAAAGCTGCCCACCATAATAGCGCCATGCCTACCTGCAATGGGAGAGATGGGAAACGGGAAAGCCCAGCCTATACGTATCCATCCCGCCCAGATGCCTAAAAGAAGAGATATCAGGATAAGCGGCATTATGATGGGAAGTAATTTTCTGTTTTGCATAGTCCTTTGAATATTTTCAGGCTGCTTTATGCAAAAATAGACTGGGCAGGCCGGTGGTTTTATGACCAGAGTCATAGCCGGTGTTGATTATTGTAAGGTTGCAGTCTAAACATCACAATAGTTTGTGGAGTATTCTCTAACAGCGGGGAACAAAAAGATAAGTCTGATTATAATCCTCTCACTACTAAAA
>NZ_SMLW01000261.1 GCF_009711405.1 Fulvivirga kasyanovii
TATATAAGGGCATGTTATGTAACTTAGCTTGGAATGGGGGTTGATAAATCCTTGAAAAGCTTATCTTCATGGGAATAGTAACTTTAAAATAATATACTATGAAAAAACTAGACGAAATGTCAGATCGCGAACTTTTGGAGTTCATCTTTGGAGCACAAGTTCAACTCATGCGAAAAATCAACAGAATAGAAAGACATCTGGGGAAAGAAGTCGATATAAAGGAATACATGGATAAGAATGAACACCTAGACGAGGTTTATGAAAACATGTTAGGACTCAACGGCAATTTTAGCATCCAAATATCTAAAAGAGCAGAGGAAGATAAAGAAGAATAGCCTATCCATAATCTTTTCAACTGAAAAAATAAAGTCATATCTTGGGCAGCAGTAAAAAAATGGGTTGCCTTAAACTGACATATAGCGCTGAAAATGATGTTCCGAACTGGAAAGTATGGACAGCGGAAAGTGGTGAAAAAGAGAGCAAAGGGGTAGGAAATCATTGGGCTGATGGAATTCGTTACAGCGATTGGTCTGCTAATGGTGGAAGTGATACCTACAGGCAGGGGTTGGCCATGGGTTTGACCGACTTGGGAGGCTTTCTATATAGGGTAAACAGTGATGGGAGCCGGGACTTATACGATACCCATAATGGTAGAAGAGGATTTTGGGTGGACAATAACGGAGGCAAGAACACAGGCTATCACTACGAAACCATAGGGGGAGAAAGAGTTAGGGTGTTGGATGGTGATGTGCAAATCGGTCAAAAGTTTGTGGAAGACGAAGGAGGACACCTATTTGCTACGAATACCCAGGAGTTCCAGTAAATACAAATCTTTCTACAGATTATCAGGCAGCCCAGGATAGAGCGGCTTTTGAATCCGCGGTGGTACTTATGAGCCTTAAAGAGTTGTTCATGAGTCAGTTTAATGCCTCTTCATCTTCTGACGACCCCTATACTTCGGCTTCAAGCCCTCCGGTTCCTGGTGTTAACATGAAGCAAATTCTTCAACAACTAAATAATTTAAGTAGAGCCAAATAAGCAGCTGCACTTTCTGCCCGGATAGGGAAAAATTCGATTACTATAAGAACTCCGTTTAAACAAATCAGATATGACTTAATGGGAAAGGCGCATGCATTAGTAGAAACTCCACATGTGCAGATTTATAAAAAGAATTTCTTTCAAGGTCAGCTTTGAAGTATTACCCGAGCTTCAAAGGAAGCTGATTCCATGACTCAACAAGAAATAAGGATGATTAGAAAGTATATAGAAAAACTTGGTTACTAGAGCTATGATGTATTCAAGAAATATAGAGCTATTCAAGGATTTATCTCAAAATGATTATGATAATCAGCATTACGATTTTCATAATGACTTTGATTGTACTAGAATATTATTTGAGGATGAAACTCTAATATTGTTCTTTAAAAAAATTAATGAAGATTTAATGTTGAAGCTTTGTTTTAATAAGGTAGATATAGTTAAAACACTTTTTTTTAATGCAGAAGATGTCGCGGTCTTAACAATAGACACCTTATATAGGGGGAGAGCAGTTGTTAATGGAGAATTGCTTGATCTTTCAAAAGACGGAAAAGGGTACTTTTATTTAGAATTTTATGAAGGACAGATGATGGAGTTTTGGGCGGATAGTATTATACTCAGCAAAACTTCTGTTGATACCTCTGATTCTAACTTGTAGCTGATAACGCGAGAAGCAGTAGAGATTAGAACAGCCTGGGGATGTTCCCGGGCTTTTTTGTTTTATGAGGAGTAAGCCTGCTTCGCTTTAAAATCACGGATAGCGAGATCGAGGAATTTATTGATCATGCTTTTAGTCTCATCTTCCATGTTTTGAATGACCTTTTTTAAGTAGCTCTATATCTTTTATTGTTACCAGGTCGTCACTCCCTAAAAAGTCTTTCAAGATATGAACTCGGCACAAGCATTCCTCCGGCCAACGCTTTAAAAGAGATTGCCAACGCACTTGGCGTCTCGGCTGATGCCTTACTGGGGTTCAGGGAGGGATGCAATCTATTGGGCTCAGCAAGGGGACTACAGCCGCGCTGTACTTAATGCCGGATTGGCTATTTCAGATGTCTTCTTGATCAAATCCATTGTGACGGCTGCTGGCAAAGGGGCTATTAAAGCCTTAGCGAAAGGAGGTGGTAAATCATTTGCAAAGTATAAAGCAGCAAGAGGGGGAACCCAAACTTTAGAATTTATTAAGACAACTAATGCTGCTGGGCAAATAGTACAACAGAGAGTAAGCACAGAATTTGCTCATATTTTTATTACTCAGAGGACTCAAAGAGCATATAACTTACCTAATTGGCTGGTAAATAATGGAGTTAATGTATGGAAATTAAACACTATTCAACACTCAATTATAGACAGTCATAGGTTTAGGTTTTTAAGAGCCGGTTTAAAGAGTGAAGTAGGTTTTTTTAAGCAGTATAATTGGTTTAGTAAATTTGGGAATTGATATGTTAGGGCTATTTAAAAGGACAAAAATTAAGGATTGGGAAGTAATCTTAATGAAAGAAGTTTTTCAGGCGTTAGATGACAATTTCATAAGTTTCAGGAATCAATTAAAAGATGGATTGTTAAGAGGTGTACGTATATACTCCAATGATCCATCGCATTATATAGGCTTTAAATATACTCCTGATGTTGCAGAAAAGTACTTAGATGAAACTAAAGAAGACTTTTCAATAGAAGGTATTCAGGTGTATGATGAGATTTTGTCAAAATATATTGATTTTATTATTTATACCACTCATGGATTGATTTGTGGTTATTCTACACCTGCGTCAGACAAACCAAAATTCAACATCAATAAAATAAAATTAGATGGTGTAAAAAAAGTCTATTTGAATAATCTTGATTTTGAGAATGTCAAGAATTTATTCAATGAGTCTGAGTTAAAGCTTATCAACCCTTCTGAAGTATATGAAGTTGAGCTAGAAGGCAAAAAGTATTATCACTTGAAAGATTTAGAGGATGGTGATTTTATAGGAATAGATACCGAAAAGCGAGTATATAAATTTACTCATGATCCATACGAGATTAAGCTTTTAGGTGTTGATTTGAGTTCAGTATTAAACAGCAAATAAATAACTTTTTACCCCTTCTTACTGGTCGTAGATTAGCGTAGCGATCCTTAGACCTATAATGAAGTAGGGCGTCCGCCCGGTATGGATTTATTGCAGAGGATTGAATATTAGAGAGATATAGGAGCCTGGGTAAATAGCCCGGGCTTTTTTCATATCGGAATGGGCACAGGAGTAAGAGGTTATTTACGTTTAGTCCATTTTTGCGGGTCTTCATGAGTGCTGAATACAGCCCTGACAACAACGATGTTTTCCCCTATCTGGTGCAGTGCGTAACGAACGGAAGGACAGGGCTGCCTAGTGGGGCTATTTTGCATAATATGCTTATATAACCCGCAGATAAA
>NZ_SMLW01000078.1 GCF_009711405.1 Fulvivirga kasyanovii
ATCATAGAGCGGGTACAGCCAAAGATTCAGGCCCCTCGTCCATCTGCAGTACCCGTATCAAAGCCATCACCATCACCAGCAGCGTCATCGGTTCGTCCGGCACGCACCCCGTCAGGAGGCAGCACGGTAAAAGCTACCCTGAAGGAACTCATCGGCAGCAGTTTGAAACTATCACCTGAATCCCTTGAAGAAGACAAGACCTTTACAGAATACGGTGTGGACTCCCTTCTGGTGATGGAGTTGACCAAAAAACTAAGCGAGCGCTACGGCACCCTTGATACGACCGTATTATTTGAATATGACACGATCAGTTCGTTGTCCACGTACCTGGAACCCCTTCATCAATCCGTTTCTGACGAACCGGTTGCAGACCATGAAGAAGTCCTATCCTCTTCCCCGGTATCCATCAGCTTTGATTCCACCCCTGCGGCAGTACCGCTGACGAGTGAACCAGAAGCACCCTCATCAAAAGCGTTGAGAGCAGAGCAAGCCGATACAGGAGATTTTGATATCGCCGTTA
>NZ_SMLW01000676.1 GCF_009711405.1 Fulvivirga kasyanovii
CAGGCAAAAAAAGAATACCTTGAGCACGAGGAGTTTACTAAAAGCTATGTCGCCGCTATAAAGAAGAAGGAAAATACCAATGCCTTAACAGCAAGCCCAACGTATATAATACCAGTGGTATTCCATGTATTTGGCGGCAGCTTTTCAGGTTTGTCAGTAACTCAAGCCAAAATTGAGCAGGCATTACTAAGGCTCAACGAAGATTTTCAAGGGCTCAACAGTGATTATAATTCAGTAGATTATCAATTCAATACTATTAAACAATCATTAAATGTTGAATTCAGATTAGCAACTATTGATCCATACGGTAACCCAACAACAGGTGTTAAATTTTATGGTGTGGTCAATGGATTTGGTAACGGAGGAGGGTATGATGCCCAAATTCAGCAGTATGCTTGGGATAATTATAAATACATGAATGTCTATATCCAGTCAGATCTTTACAATGATGGTAGTACTACTAATTCTGGTGTTGCGTGGTATCCTAACACATCCATGTCTAATAGTAACACTGCCAGGGTGGTTTATAATGGTCGTTATATTTACGGAAATACCGATGCTGAGTTTGCTTCTGTATTAACCCATGAATTTGGTCATTGGCTCAACCTGATTCATACATTCGAAGGGGGGTGCACATCTGCCAACGACCAGGTTTCAGACACTCCGGCAGAAAATGCGAGCACTTCCGGATACGGATGTTCACCTGCAACCAATTGCTATGGGCAGTACATTAATTATGAAAATTACATGGGCTATAATGGTGCTTCAGGGTGTTACAAAATGTTTACCCAAGGGCAGGTTAATAGAATGTTGGCGGCATTGCAACACCCTGCACGTAAACCGTTGTGGCAAGAATCAAATCTTATAGCAACCGGAACTTCTAATGGAGGGGGAACAACAGTTGCTGCACCTTCGGCACTGACTGCAAATGTTGTTTCTTCCACGCAAGTAGTTCTCACATGGAATGACAATTCATCAAACGAAACAGGCTTTTCCATCGAAAGAGCCGTAAATAGCGGCAGTTACTCTCAAATTGCCACAGTAGCCCCCAATACTACCTCCTACACAAATACAGGCTTGGCTGCAAACACTAATTATAGCTACAGGGTCAGGGCTTATGCAGGAAGTACTTATTCATCATATTCAAACAATGTTACAGTTACAACAGGCGGGGGATCATCGTCCTATTGCAATATATCAGGCAACAGTACATATGAATATATAAAAAAAGTCGATATAGGGAATTTTAGCTTTTCATCAGGGGCTGGTAGTAGTGGTTATGAAAATAACACATCAGCAACCATAAACCTTACGCCTGGAGCAAATATACCTGTCAGCCTTACTCCCGGTTTTTCCAGCAGTGCTTATAACGAATACTGGGGCATATGGATTGACTATAACAGGAACAATACTTTTGAAGCATCTGAACAGGTTATTTCCGGTTTGTCGGGCACTGGATTGGTTAATGGATCTTTTACTGTTAGTTCTACAGCCACAGGTTCTACCCGTCTTAGAGTAGTGATGAAATATAACAGTACTCCATCAGCCTGCGGTGCTATTGGCGATGGTGAAGCTGAAGATTATACGGTAAATTTTTCCGGCACCAACCCTGTTACACTTTCAACACCTTCCAATATTCGTTCGGCCGGAACTTACTCCTCGGGTTTTTATGCTGCCTGGGATCTTGTTTCAGGAGCAACAAACTACGAAGTACAGCTATATGAAAATGGCAGCTGGTTAACCCATGGCACTTCTTCAACCTATTATTTGTGGATAGCTAAAAAAGCTTCCACTTCAAATTATGCGTTTAGGGTAAGGGCAAAGAACAGCAGTGGTGTTAGCGAATGGAGCAGCAGCCTTTCGATCAGCTTACCTGCCGCCGGGCCGCTTGATATTTCAAGCCAGTCAGTATTTAAATTTTATCCAAATCCTTCTTCAGGCACTATTTATTTCAGTGTAAATGAAGAAACAAGTGACTTTGAAATTACAATATACAACGCAAAGGGTATACTTGTTGATACTCTGAGCAATGTCGACAATTATTCAACTGATCACCTTCAGTCAGGCATTTATCTAATAAAGTTCAAAAGCGAAAGTGCCCAGGAAACCAAAAGGCTGGTGATTGAATAAAACTTCTTTGATAGGTCGGTAATTTCCGACCTATCATCTCATCCCTATCGTTGGCTTTGTTTTTTTAATCCTTTAAATAGACATTATGAATTTAATTATAAAACACCGGAATTTATTATTCCTGATCTTTATTCTTTATTCGGGAAATAACCTTTTTGCGCAAACTGAGCCGAAATTGCCACATGTCAATGAATCCAGGTATGTGTGCTCTCGTTCTACACATGATCCGTTCACAGAGAAGCAGACCGGTTCAACAAACAAACAGCTTGCTTCTTGTCCCGGAAGTCTTTCTGGCTGGGCAAGCTACGGAGGCTCTTCATTGGTACAACAACTTAAATCAGCCACAGATTACAACAGTTGCCTTAGGTCGCTTTTTGATTTTGACGGCTATAATGGTCCGATAGTATTTTCCAACAGCAATATAACAGCAGTTGCCCGAGAGATGTATAATATTTCAATCTCTCACAATGGTACACTTAGCAGTGGTATGCTTGGGTTAGTAACCTATCTCCATGCTGCAACATACCACGAATTTTTTCAGTCTCAGATATCACTTAACCAGGATGCCCGCTATTGGTATAATAATGCGGCTGAATCTTTCGCAAATAATGCCCATTTGTGGGAGCTCACAGGCGATGCTTTATCTATACTGGACGAATATCTCATCATGTGTGATTATGAAGGACTAAGGCATAAATCTTCTATTTTATCCGTAGTGAAGGAAGCTATGCGCAAGATGACGGTCCAGGATAACTGGAAAAGTATTGCCAATGACAATAGCCTCCTTAATAAATACGCTACTGCATACAACAGAATCTTTTTTCTGATGTTCAGAGGTATTCAACCTGTGGATCCGGCATTTGAATCAGCGGTAAACAGTGATCCTTCGTTTATAGGACAGCTATATGACATAGGGGTGGATGCTGAGCTTTCCAACAATGGCATGCTTTCCTTTATGGTCGATAATGCGGTTGGGGAGCTTGCAAGAATGTCTTCTTCTCAGGCCTTAAGACCAAAGGTTGAGCCTTACCTGGCCCAGATAGCAGGTCACTACCCCCGACTCACTCCCAATTGGTACCGTGCAGTAGATGCTATAAACAAGGGCAGCAATTGCACTTCTTACGGACTCTGTGAAGACATGAATGCACTACGAGCTGAAGTTGAGACTAATTTGTTCCCAAACACATGGAGCTTTGATGACGGGGCTTTGGTGATGAGGACACCATTACCATACGAAAAAGCACAAAACTTATATTATGCTGCTAAACAGGTGCAGGCACAAATGTTTAGGTTTATTAAAACTGATGCCCCTGTAGCAAATGATCCTAATAGCACATTAAACATGATCATATATGGATCATTAAAAGAATATCAGGAATGGCAAACGTTGTTATACGGACTGTCTTCAAATAATGGCGGCATGTACATAGAGAGGGGAGCTACTTTTTACACCTATGAAAGAACTCCCCAGCAGAGTACTTTTACTCTTGAGGAATTGTTCAGGCATGAGTATGTACATTATCTACAGGGCAGGTATCTTATCAACGGTTTTTGGGGAGAAGACCCTTTTTACAGCAATAATCGTCTCGTATGGTTTGAGGAAGGTATGGCCGAACATTTTGCCGGCAGTACAGATACCGATGGTGTACGGATAAGAGAAAGTCAGGGAAGCGCAATTAAAAATGAAGGTCCTTCTGCTTATATGACTGTCAACGCAGTGCTTAATGCCAATTATGATCAGGGATTTAAATTTTACCGGTATGGTAATATGCTGTGGGCCTATTGGTTTAAATATGATATGAGTACGGCACGAGAGTTGGCCACATACACAAGGTCCGGAAATATCAGCGCTTTTGATACCAGAATTAATCAACTAAAATCCAGTTCAGCTCTTCAATCTGCCTTCACCAACTTTCTTAACAATGAAGTTATAGTACCTTCAAACTGGTGGACTGTTTACACCCCCTGGAAAAAAGATCACCTTTATTCCATAGGCGATGTAAATGATATCCAAACTGAGTTTGCCAATATTACCGGTCGTAATGCCAGCGTAAGTTTAGACGCGTCAGGATCTTTAAGACGTTTTAAGATTACCGGAAGCTTTAGCAGTGGCAACTTGGAATCTGCTTTGAATAATATCATGTTACAGCTGAAGGCCTATGAGATGGTAAATAACTTTGGATATATTACCGGTTATTATAAAAATGTGAACGGCACGTCTGCTACCTATGTTATATCGGGTCCATTAAGAGGCGCTGGCACCAGCAACACGGCTGTAGCTCAATTTACGGCTGATCGAACTGCTACAATATCAGGGGGGAAAATAGCTTTTCAGAACGAATCCACAGGCTACATAAAGTCGTACAATTGGGTTTTCGAGGGAGGGACACCATCTTCCAGCACAGCTATTAATCCTGAAATAACCTACAATAGTCCCGGGAATTACACGGTAGCTCTAACTGCTGTTGGAAAAGATAACGTGGCTAATACACAAACGAAAAACAGCTTTATTACAGTTTATAATAAAAGCAACCTTACATACTGCTCCGCCACCGTTTCCTATGATTATACAGAAATAAGTGCAGTAAGCTTCGCGGGCATTTCAAAACAAAGTTCAGGCTTTCCTACTAATGGATATTCCGATTTTACCCATAATATTGGAGAGGTAGAGATCAATAAAACCTATCCTTTATTGGTCAATACAGAATATGCATGGTCTGAAAACCAAATCAAAGCCTGGATTGACTGGAACCAGGATGGTGATTTCCTGGATGCCGGAGAAGAGGTTTTGTACCTGCAGGGAGGCGCTACAGAAGGAGTGGTTACCGTACCTGCATCGGCCGCATCGGGAGTAACCCGAATGAGAATACGCTACGCATATGGATCGGTACCCCAATCATGTGGCGTTGATACATATATGGGAGAAGTTGAGGATTATTCTATTGCGGTGATCGGAGGATCAACAGGTGGAGATACACAGCCGCCAACAGCCCCAACAAGTTTGTCAGCTGCCTCTGTAACAACCAACAGCGTGAGCTTAAGTTGGGGAGCCTCTTCAGACAATTATGGAGTAGCTGCCTATGATGTTTATGTAAACAACACAAAAATGATGACTGTCAGCACTACCTCTTGTTCTTTGCAAGGGCTGTCACCGTCAACTTTGTACGCGTTCGCGGTAAAAGCGCGAGACGCTGCAGGCAATCAATCTGCATTTAGCAAAACCATCAACGTTACTACCAAATCAAGTACACCCGTTCCTACATATTGCGCTGCACAAAGCTCAGACCAGGTATATGAATGGATAGCAGAAGTAAGCTTGGGAAGCTTTAACAAAACCTCGGATAAATCGGCGTATAGTGATTTTACCAGCGAGGTGATAACTATACCACCCGGCTCAACTAACACAATCACATTAACCCCAGGCTTCAGACCAAATGAACCCTATATGGAATATTGGGCGGTTTACATCGATTTCAATATGAATGGTGATTTTTCGGATGCTGGTGAAAAAGTGTTTACCGGCCAGGGAACTACATCCATTTCCGGTAGTATCTCAGCTCCTTCCGGATTAAGTGGCACAACCAGGATGCGCGTGCTTATGGGCTACAATTCTGAACCAGCTGCCTGTGGTACCTTTTCCTCCGGCGAAGTAGAAGATTATACGGTTTCTTTCTCTGGCGCTGCCGGCCCTTCACATACAGCACAGAGTGGTAACATTATCATATATCCAGTGCCTACGCAAGAGACTCTTAATGTCAGATTATCTAATGACGAGGAAATCAGTTCCTTTGTAATCATTGACCAGAGAGGAGTAGTAATATCACAGGGAGGTTCTGGAGTCAGATCAATTGATGTTAGTAATATAGTACCGGGTATTTACTATATACAAGCAATTACGAAAGAAGGAATTAACAATTTACGGTTTATAAAGGAGTAGCCTCTACAATACAAAAAGATAGCTCGTATGGAGGGGGCATATTAGCTATCTTTTTTACAACTATAACATCCTAAACTTGTATACTCAACTATTGGGTTTAATAAAAATCAGTGCATTTATCAAAAGTCCTATTATAATCAGTGCGGCAATTTCCATATTAGAAATCAAGTCGCTGGTAGAGATCGACCGATTCGATATTTTTGTTTGACGCTTTCCTTCTTTCAATTGAATCTCAGCTAATTTATCCAATTGCATGTTGAGCACGTTATGTTGTTGATATATTTTCTGCTTAACCTCAGAAGAAGCTAGCCTTTTAAATTCTTGTTCTAGGTTATGTAATTGGTCCAGGTTTACTTTAAAAGAATCAAAACATTTCGCCTCACGAGATGTGAATTTCGTTTCTTCATACACCTGGACTAAATAATTGATCGAATCATTTAAACTATAATTTACTTTATCATTAATTGCCAGGCTCAGCCCTTTCGATTGAAGGTTTTGAGACAGTTTATAAATGTAATCCTGAGCTACTAATCGATCTTCATAAATCGTTGACATGGATTTTTTAACAACCTTGAAATGATTATTATCTATTTTATTCGTAGCCAATAATAGAAGAAAGAACAATACAAGAACAATTAATGCTTTTACTTTTTGACCTATGGTGAGATTCAATTTCATAATCACTGTTGTTTAATTACCTGTCATATAAATAGAAAGACCGTGAAGGCATCTACTTAAAAAATATTCTTTTGTAAGTATTTGAAGATAATGCTATTTGCATGCCCCTTGACACTGTAGATAATGGATCCTTGTCCAAATGGACCTGTAATCTCACACTTTTTTCTAGGGTTTCTTTAAATCCTCTCAATAGTGCACCTCCACCTGTAAGAAATATGCCCCGCGAATAGATGTCCCCTGATAACTCGGGAGGACATGTTTCCAATGTCCTGACCACTGCGTCAATAATCCTGGAAGTAGACTGAGCAAAGACAGTGATTAACTCCTTGTAGTGAATCTTTATACGCTTTGGAATACCTGTTAAATGGTCTTTACCCACGATAGTATAATTTTCA
This sequence comes from Fulvivirga kasyanovii, assembly GCF_009711405.1. Classification (GTDB taxonomy): domain Bacteria; phylum Bacteroidota; class Bacteroidia; order Cytophagales; family Cyclobacteriaceae; genus Fulvivirga; species Fulvivirga kasyanovii. The sequence continues at coordinate 7,141 of NZ_SMLW01000676.1, forward strand.
TGTAACGGGGCTACTGAATTTGATACTGTTCCCAGGTTTAACTTCAAATCTTCCGCTGTTTTATCACTAATGGTTATCAAATGATGTTTTTCCATATGCTGCTTTATATCTGCATTAAAGGAATCTCCTCCCATTTTTAACCCGGAATAAGTTACTATTCCCGATAAGGAGATCAAAGCTATTTCAGTCAAGCCACCCCCTATATCAATAATAAACTTACCTTCGGGCTCTGAAACATCAAGATCCATCCCTATTGCAGCAGCAATCGGTTCATATATAAGCCAGTCTCTGCGTGCTTTAAATTGTCCTATTGCCACTCGTAAAGCCCTTCTTTCTACCTCAGTGGTCCCATAAGGTACCGCCGCAATAATCTCATTGTAACCACTCAAAAATGACTTTTCTGGATAAAGTATTTTGACCAGTTGATTAAGCATTTTGCTTACAGCATCTAAATCAGCAATTACACCTGTTTTTAGCGGTCTTACAATCTTCAGTTTACCGTTTACTTTACCTTCCATCTCAAGGGCAACATGTCCTACACCCTTACAGTCCCTGGTTTTGGTTTCCAAAGCAATAACTGATGGTGCCGTTAAAACATTTGATAATCCTTGGGTAAGAATTGTATTGTTGTTTCCAAGATCTATTGTTATATTATTTTTGTCCTTCTTCATACTATAAAAGGAGAGAGAAAATAAATCCTCCCTCCTGTGGGGCTACTTATTTAACACTCTCAAAATCTTGATTATACTTTTACCTTTAGGAAGGTTCCAGACTACTTCATCCCCTTGGGCGTATCCGATCAAGGCCGATCCCATTGGTGATAAAATTGAAACTTTGTTATCATTAATATCCCTTTCTGCAGGTTTCACAAGTACAATCTCGTTTTTTACCCCAAAGTCTGTCTCAACATCAATAATACTGTTGATCCTCACAATATCATTTGGCATTTCACTATCCTTTTTAACTATTGCTTCGGACAGTTCCTGGTTCAGGTTAGTGCACCAATCCTCATTTAAACATACATCTGATTTAAGGTAACGGTTCAATAGCCCTTGAATCAGGACATATTCATTCTCCTCAAGAATTATATTTTTATATTTCATTTTTATTAACATTGTTCTGGACTTAGTTGTAATATCATTTCTGGCCCTGGTTAACAATCAACCTTGACTTCGGCAATTCGTTTATTTTCATGTTAGGATATTCTTTATTGCTACTCGCTTATTAAGGAAAAATCCCCCATTGTTTATATGCTTTCTCAATTCTTAAAATAGCTTCAACATAGGCCGCAGTTCTCCAGTCAGTACCATATTCTAGTTTTCTGGTTTTTACTCTTGAATAAGCGTCAGACAGTTTTACTTCCAAGCCTTTAAGTACTTCACTCATAGTCCAGGTTTCGCTGTTCCTGTTTTGGAGCCATTCAAAATAGCTGGCTATGACGCCTCCTGAATTGCATAATATGTCAGGAATGACCTCAATTCCACGGTCTATTAGTATCTGGTCTCCCACTACATCTGTTGGGCCATTGGCACCTTCCGCAATAACCTTTGCCTGTATATCACCGGCATTGGCCTCCGTGATCTGGTTTCCCATTGCTGCCGGAATGCATATATCACATGGCAGGCTGAAAAAGAGGCTGCCATTGATCTCGTCTGCTGCCGGATAACCCTTGATACTATTTTTATTATATGTTGCATATGAAAGCAACCTGTCAGGGTCAATTCCGTCCGGATTGTGCAAGCTTGCACTTGCATCCTGCACGGCAGTTAATACGGCTCCATTGTGCCTCATAAAATGAGCTGCCCAAAAACCTACCTTACCAAAACCCTGAAGGATATATTTCATCCCTCTCAGGTTAACCCCTTTATCCTTTGCCCACTCCTTTAGACATTCAACCACGCCATAACCTGTGGCCCTGTCCCTTCCCTCCAATCCTCCAGCTTCAACGGGCTTTCCGGTAACCACATGCTGGTATTTAGACCTTTCATTGGGGGACTTTGTGGACATGTAGGTATCGGCCATCCATGCCATCATTTGGGCAGTTGTGTTGACATCCGGAGCTGGAATATCGTATTCAGGCCCAATGTTATCCCCCAATGCAAATGTGAACCTCCGGGTAATTTTTTCCAGGTCTGACTGAGTGTACTTGTCAGGATCCAGTTTAATCCCTCCTTTAGCACCTCCATAAGGTAAACCGGCGAGGGAGGTTTTCCAGGTCATCCATGTCGCTAGTGCCTTTGCTGCGTCTATATCGACAGTTTCATGATACCTCAGACCTCCTTTATAGGCACCTAGGGCGTTATTGTGTTGAACACGATAGCCAGTAAACACCTGTATTTCTCCTGTGCCAAGCTTAACAGGAAAATGAACTACTATTTCGTTAGTCGGAGCAGATAGAATCTTTCTAATCCCATCATCCAGGTTTATGAGCGAAGCTGCTTTATCAAATTGATACTGGACATTTTCATATAAGCTGGTTCCCAGCTTTATTTTATTAATCATAATGTATTTAGATTTTATTGATAATGTTCGCAATGAAAAATGACTGCCTCCTTATGGTACCATGAGCAGGTTTCAAGTAATTCGCAGTTTTGACAAAGTCCTTTGCTTTCGTGGCGGCGGGATTTCAGCTCATTGCGCAGATCATCCAAGGTCGGTTCTGAGGCTTTTTCAGAAGTATCAACGACAAATTCTGAACAATCCCATATCGGACCAGGGTTCTTTCGCCTTAAGGCGCAATTATTCTGAAAAATACATGTACAGCAAATATCCATCTTTACCACATTTAATAATAGATGGCATTACAAGATGTGTGCCTACATTGTAACACACTGAAAAACAATCAATTAAATTGAAAATAGGATTTTAAAAGAAATAGGGTTCCGGGGCATTTTGCCCCGCAGTGATACCTTTCTCCCCTGAGTCAGTAGGGCGAAGCTAATTTTAATCGCAACGTTTTACGGTCAATTCCTAATATTTCAGCAGCTTTTGTTTTGTTATTGTTCACAGCAGTAAGAACTTTCATAATGTAAGATCTTTCAAATTCCCTTAAAGTCATAAATTCTCCTTCATCATTATGCTTTTCATTTAGACGTGGCTGCGGCATTTTAAGGTATTCTGAGAGTTGAGCAACTCCGATTTCAGTGTCTGCCATTATCACAGCTCTTTGTATCACATTCTCTAGCTCCCGGATGTTGCCGGGCCAACTATGGCGTATTAGTAGAGATGCTGCCTTTGCGGTTATGCTTAATTCTTTTTTTTGAAATTCCTTTGAGTATTTCTTGATGAAGTACTTCGCAAGAAGTGGTATATCCTCTTTCCTGTCTTTCAGTGATGGGGTGTGAATGGAAATTACATTTAACCGGTAATAAAGGTCTTCTCTGAAAGATCCTGATTTTGTCATCTTGAACAGATCATTATTGGTAGCGGCAATTATTCTGACATTTATTTTCTGTGGCTTGTTGGCTCCAATCATTGAAATCTCCTTTTCCTGTATGACACGTAGCAAACGATTTTGTACCGGGAGTGAAGCATTGCCGATTTCATCCAAAAATATGGTTCCTCCATCTGCCGCCTGAAAAAAACCCGCCCTGGTTTCTTGGGCACCGGTAAAAGCTCCTTTTACAAATCCAAACAGTTCGCTTTCAAGAAGGTTTTCCGGTATAGCACCACAATTGACAGGTATAAAAGGGGCTTTAGCAAATTTACCGTTGTAGTGAATGGCCCTGGCAACTAGCTCTTTACCTGTTCCACTCTCTCCGGTGATTAATACAGTGGCGCGGTTGTTCTTGACTTTATAAACAAGGTCAAGCACCTCGAGAAGTGCGGTAGAATGGCCTATGAGTCCTGAATGGTTAAGCTCCCGAAGTACCTCACGAGGTGTTTCGGGACGGCCACCTTTGGTTTCCTTAAACGCCTTTTCAACAGCTATCTTTAGCTCTTGCGTGGTAAACGGTTTGATAAGATACTCCATGGCACCAGACTTTACGGCTTCAATAGCACCGGAAACGGAGGGAAAACCAGTAATTACCAGTACAGGGACATCCGGAAAATGTTCTGAGGCGTATTTTACCAATTCCATACCATCAATCCCAGGCATTTTAAGATCCGTTATTAACAGATCAACTGCTGAATTTTGCAGGATATCAATAGCATCAGTTACATCAGTGGCCTGAAACGTGCGGTATTTTAAGGTAGAAAGCTGCCGATGAAGTACTTCCAGTATATCATAAGAATCATCAACAATCAATATGGTCTTGTCTTTCATTTATTTTTTTACTATTGGAAGTGAAACATAGAAGGTGGTACCTTGTCCTTCGTGTGAGATAAAATCTATATTACCATGGTGATTCATTATGATACCGTGCACTACACTTAACCCCAGTCCAGATCCTTCACCTACAACTTTTGTTGAGAAAAACGGCTCGAATATTCTATCCTTTATCTGTGCAGGTATCCCTTTGCCGCTATCCTTAAAGATTATTACTAAATGGTTCTCTTCAACTTTTGTACTAATAGAGATTTGACCTCCCGGAGGTGTAGCATGGATTGCATTAATAACCAGGTTAAAAACTACCTGGGTAATCTGCACCGGATCCACCTCTATCAACACATCGTCATGAGCTGGTTTAAACTCCAATGTTATTTTTGCCTTTTGCAACGATGGGTTCAGCAGTTTAATAGCATCCTGAAGTAAAGGATCTATGACTGTCTGCTGCATTCTTTGGGGCATTTCGCATGCGAAAAACATTAACTTTTTGACAACTTCTCGGGCATGCAGGGTGGCATTAATTATCTTTTCTATATCGCCTTTTATATTTTCTTCATTCTCTTGTATGAGCTGCGAAAATCCTAGAATACTTGCCAGGGGCGTATTGATTTCGTGGGCTATGCCTGCGGTTATTTGCCCCAAAATAGCCAACCTGTCATTGTGCTGTATTTTTCTCTCTAGCAATTCCTCGCGCCTTTTATGTTCAAACCTTTCTATAATATTACTTATTTCATTGGCCAGCTTTTGAAGGAGTTGCATTTCTTCCATCAGAAAGTCGCTTTCACTGAATTTCGGAGAAAGGTAGTGTATAGCTAATTTACCGCAAGTACTCCCATCAACTTCTATTTTTGCTTCCTGACTTACTCTATTTTTTGGAATTAAACCTGAACAAAAACTGGCATCCAAAAGCTTAATCTCTGCAATTGCATAATGAGAGTACTTCCATGCCTTAGGTATCGCGCTCACCACGGCATTCATTGTCTCTTCATAATCATCTGAATGACGTGCCACGATATTGGATATTTCATACAGACAAGTGAGTTCCTTAATCCGTTCATTCAGAATTTCAATGATATCCTCTGATTCCATATATCAAAAATACACGATTTTTAGCTCACATACGCAGTTTTGAAGCTTTAGAAAAGATCCTTTGAATTACACCTCCACTAAGCATTGGGCTAACGACATAGCATTTTCCATTAAAAGACTATTTCATCAACGTCATATCATCAACCGGATATGAATACTCTTTTTTCTTTAAACAACAGCACGGTAGGAGGATCGAACTTGAAATAAGTTGCTGAATATTATGGTTTTGCAGTAACAAATAGTCCGCAGCTTTTAAAATTAGATTTGGATTTCTCGAACCATAGAACGAAATGTAATTATCTGACAATCAATAAAAAAAGCCTGAGATATTAAACTCAAGCTTTACGTAGTAGCGGGAAGGGGCGAATTCTCGAACTTTCTGGAGCAAAATTCTAGCCAAATTTTAGCGGGCTATACAAAGATTTTTAAGCGAGAATAATAGCAGACAATGGGGCAAATAATGAAAGAAAAAATAAGCTTTAAGGCTTGAACATGAAGACTTACAAGAAAGCTTGAACGGGCAAATTCTCGAACTTTTTTGGAGGGGAGTTTGATAGAAATTAACGCAGTGTCAGCGATCTTAGGAAGCACAAAAGAGAAATTTTGGTGCTGAATTGCTTTAAGTTTTTAATGTATTTCTGCACACGTTTGATTCGAAAAAACGAAAGGATTAAATTGTGTTAATACTTTAAAAATGGAGATGCATGAACTTTGAAGAACTTTACTGGAGCAGACTTATTAATCATTGGGTTAGAGTTAAAGGGAGAAATGGGTTAACAATTCCTTTTATACTTGGGGTAAGAACCTTGATAGACAACGATTTCAAAATTATGCATCACTGCGTAACTGACTTATTCACAGAAATTAGAAACAGTGATAGCGACGAAGTAATAACACTTCAACACTGCGAGAACATTGGAGAATATGTACTAGGACTAAATGATCCGACAAATGGCAAAGATGGATTACTGGTTCCTGATGAAAAAACAGGTAAAACCAAAATAATTGCGACTCTTAATACTCAGGTTTTAGGGAAAACATTTGAGGAGATTATTAAATCATTACAGAACCGCTATAGTGACTGTCTGACAAATGGAACATTCTCACGAGTTAACTTTAAATGGACAGAGTTTTCAGAATCGGACTTAAAAATGATAGATGAGGCTTTGCATAAAACTTGAGTAAGGAAATTTTAGCTGTGTAAATGGTACTATTAGTTTATTAGGATAGTTGGTTGTGAAGTCGTTTATTTCCATTGTATTATTATTTATCATCTCAATTATAGAAATTAGTTCTTTCCAATTATCAATTTTATATTCTGATTCACTAAATGCTTTTGCCTTCTTCTTTGATTTTTTCTTTTTTAAAATAATACCTTGGCACTTTTTAATTGACTCTATAATCCATTCCATTTTACGGGAGCTGCCCTGTCGTCAAAATCCACTTGCTATCGGCCTGTAAATTCCTTTTTTCGACTAGTTGGGGGGAGGTATTTTGTAAGGCCTTCAAATATATGAGATTGGAGATGATTTTCAATTAACCGCAGTAGTGATCAAATTTTACGTCATCAACTGAGTAGATGAAAAATGTGCTATCGTCTGCTTCCAGATTTTCACCAATTTCAACATGTTCAAATATACCGTTCTCAAACTCATTAAGTAAATCATTACCATAGTGAATGTACATTTCCGTTACCTCCGATAAAATAACCTCGAAATCAAGCACTTTGGTAGCGGCAATCATAGCCGAAAGAAAAAGTAAATCATCTACGTATTTAAGAGCAGACCAGAATGATTTGGCAGTATTCCCAGTTGCCTGGACAATGTTAAGGGCAAGATTTAAATTATTACGTTCATGCTGATCTTCAATTTCTCGGAAAAGCTCACCGTAAAAATTTATGTCAGTATGCACACCCTCTACCAAATCAAGCCAAAAATCTATTGGGATACTATCAATTAAATGTTTTTCGGTGATGATCATTTTACAGAACTGCCTGATATCATTATAGCTGCTAATACAATATGTCTTTTTATTGAATCTTGCCAAACAAGATCCAGCGATGTTATACTCCTTTATCAAGAAATCACCTTCTGCACATTCAAAGTACTGCATGAAAGCAGCTTTATATTGTTTTACCGGAATTAAGCGCTTACTTTTTGGTGGCTTTTTCATTTTCTTTAGTGAAATTTAACAGCCAAGATATAACTTTTTTTATAATCTTCGGAACACCTTTTGAGGTCGAAAGGTCTAAAGATAGAATCTTTCAGAATGACTTTGTCTATTATTGATTTGTCAGCATTAAAAAGGTAGATTAGGCGGCTTGGGATTTAAAAGCTGACTCTCACCATTAAAAATTATCGGAAGAAATTCAGATAATAGGGCAGCTCCAACTGCTATCACCAGTGACTATTGAAGCGACCTCGCAAGTGTTGATCTCTCAGCAAAAGGGGCTGTCTGATTTTGATTTCTGCCATCTTTTAAGTAAAGTGTGTTCACCCTACATAATATTATGCATCTGCTCACAATTCGCCTGGCTCTGGTTAAAATTTGGCGTAACTATACGCTAACTATTAACCCTTTTAAAATTAGCAGAAGCTGGGTCATAATAATATTCGCTAATAGTACCATCTTTAATCTTCTCTACCATTTCATCAATGATAAAGAGAGGAACTAAAAACCATTCTCGCACTCTTACAGGTTTTCCGAAACGATCCACTATTTCAATATCAAGTTTTGCCGCTTGGAAAAACTTGTGAATGATATTCTCAAGTTTTGTCCGGTTAATATTAGCAAGTTTGTAAGTAGCTACAATCTCTACATCGGCCATAAGAAAGGTTGGGTCGTTTTTAGCATTTGAAAGCCTTTTTTCAACAGCTCCTCCAGTCACACCTATTTTATGCACAATAGCTTGGTTCTCTTTGATTGTAGGATGATCAGCCAGACTACGCAGAACGTAAATTATCCCGCTCTCCAAATCATCCTTGCTGTTCTCACCAGAGAATAAAGGCCCTGAGTCAGAATCCGTGATGAATCTACTTGTTTCATCCTTATACATTGCCCGAATTAGAGACCTGAGTAATATATTACTCTCTGTACCATTTGCATAAATGACCCGTAATCGGGCGTCTTCTTCTCCGTTTGGGGCTTTAAACGTTTCGCCTATCTCAGAAATATAGGCAATTTGTCCACCTACAATAATAAACTGAGCCTTTTTCAAACTTGTCTTTGTAAAGCCCGCATCTTTTCTAAATCGAATAGTTTTTCTAAAACCTATATCGATATCCTTTTTAACCGCTACGAAAAGGGGTTTGAAATTTTCAAAATCTTCGCAACGAGTACGGTTAGCAATTTCTTCTGCTGCCTTTTTTTCTACGCGAGGCTTTACATGTTTTAGATTTGTGATGGAATTTTCTTCAATTTCAGGCACGCCAAGTTGCGCAAGCAATTCATCATCATTTATATCATCCGGAACATCTGCTACTGGTTTAAAATTGCCATTCAAAAGATTTTGATGATCTAAATCTCTGAGTAATTCCCTACACTCTTCTTGCTTGCAGATTTGTTCAAGTCTTACTGCGAATAGCCTTTCAAAAATATCCTTATTCTCACCATGCTCGGGCAACCGGCCGTGTTCTTCCACAAACTTTTGAATCTCCTCAAAGCCGGCAATAATTCGTTCCTCTCTGGGTGAGTATTTAGCCGTCCTTTTAGCCTGTACCTCTATGCCAAGAGCTGCCAAAAGCGCATCATCTTCCTCTGTCAATTTTTGTTGTTTAGCCATTTTTTGCCTCCGCTTTTAATCGTGCCAAAAATGCTATGCCTTGAGCCATACGCTGTTCCCAGGGATCAGCAGATTTAATGTCTGGCAATCTGCCTCTCTCGTTTTTGAACTTTAAAGCCCGTTTAGCAAGATCTCGCGCTTCTTCCAACGACATGTTTGGTTTTTTAGCTGAAATAACTTCTGCCATAGCTTTTAAGCTTTTTTCTGTCATTGCTTTAGCCAATATGGAGTAAGCTTCGCTAAAGGGATTAATGCTATCAATCCAGTCAACATCCAGCTCTCGTACATCCATAGCAAATTTACGTACTCCATCAATTAAGGCAGTATTAGCGCGACCACTTAATTCATTATCCTTGTCAATTACTTCCTTTGCCTTTTGAGTCAGATTCAGTGCAGCAATAGCATGCTGGCGCACTGCCTCTACATCTTCGTCATCCAGTTCTGGATACCTGTCTTTAATTATTTTTCCCATACGAATTTGGGTAAGTTCTTGCGGCACTACTTCTTCATCAAATAAACCTCTTTCAATGGTTTGCTTGTCTTGAACGAATGCGGCAATTACCTCATTTAAATCTTCCTTACAAATTCTCTGGGCATTTTCGCTTTTAGGCGATGAAAGACCATTTATTTCAATGTGATATTGACCAGTTTCTATATCAACCCCAACATTTTCTTTACCCGGATCATAGCCGTCTTCTCCATAATACATTCCTTCAATCGGCCCTGAATCTTTTTTCTTAGGAACAAAATTAAACTTTGGGGCTAATACCTGCTCCATTAACAAACTGGCTGAAATTGCTTTCAGGGTATCGTTTACGGCATCGGTAACAGCTTCCTCTGAAGCATCGGGTTCGGCAATGAGGTTTGTAAAACGAGCCTGCGTTTTATTAGGAGCATCCCGAGTGGCACGGCCAATAATTTGTACAATCTCGGTTAAGCTTGAGCGGTAACCTACAGTGAGTGCATGTTCGCACCATATCCAGTCGAAACCTTCTTTTGCCATACCAAGCGCAATAATTATATCGACATGATTGCGATTCTTTTTTGCTTCTGGCAATTTAAGGGACGTGGAAACTTTATTTCGTTTAGTTACATCATCATCAACTAAATCGGCTATTTTTAAGATTTTACCTTCTTTTGTTTTAACTAGGTGGAAGCCGGTGCTTGGGTCAGTGCCTTGCCATTCACCCAATTCTTCAATAATATGTTCAACCTCCTTGATCTTATCCCCCATACTCTCGCGAGAATTGACATTTGGTATATGAATAATCGTTTTTTCATTGGGGTCGAGAACGCTTAAAATCTCGTCAGCATAAGCGTGACTATAGAAAAAATAGCCTACATGAAGTGTTTTTAGATATTCGTAGCCATTAAGTTGCTCATAATAGGTATAGGTAACAGTATCAAATTTGGCCTCATCTTCCGGCATAAGTACTGGATTGGCATCACCACGAAAGTAGGAGCCTGTCATAGCTACTATATGTACCTTATCACGTGCAACTAGTTGTTTAAGTTGGGAACCAAGTACATTGTCATCATCTGCACTAACATGGTGGAATTCATCAATGGCAATTAGCCGATTGTCAAAAGCCTCCAACCCCAATCGTTCTACCGCGAAGCGAAAAGTGGAATGGGTACAAACCAGCACTTTGTCTTCGCTACTAAGGAAAGACCCAACAGCATTAACCTTACTACCATCTTCCCCTGGGGCATTACAGAGATTCCACTTAGGTTCTACATGCCAGTCAAAGTAATAACCAAATTTTGTTAATGGTTCATTAGCAAAGCTGGAACCGATAGACTTTTCTGGCACGGCAATAATAGCCTGCTTTATGCCTTGATTATTAAGTTTATCCAAAGCAATAAACATTAACGCCCGGCTTTTTCCAGAGGCAGGAGGTGATTTGATTAGCAAATACTGCTCACCACGCTTTTCATAAGCGCGTTCTTGCATAGCACGCATACCAAGTTCGTTCGACCTAGTAGATCTTCCAGTGCTTTTGTAATTAACAGTAACGGAAGGGATAGCTTTTTTTTTGGTCATGAAACCTTAGATTTAGTAGCAATTTGTGTATAAAGATCAAAAAGTTTTTCCAGACGTTCAGTATCATTTTTGAACCGGCGGCCAATGTAAATGCGTTCCAATACTTCATCGTTGCGCTCATGAGCGTGAAGCAAATCTTCCGGCATATTAACTGGGTCATAAAGCTCGGCAATGGTCGCGGGAAAATGCCTTTCCCGCGCGATCAAAATCTCTTCTGCACAGGTTGTTAAATCCTTTTTATTCTTGGCGGTCAAAGTCGGCACCGGAAAAGTATTCCACCCCAAGGTATTGGAGTAGGAAAAATCTGTTCTCATACGAACACATACTGTCCCTATCCATACCCAATGCAATCGAGAGGCTATTAAAGCCATATTCCATAAAGGAGCGTCATACATTGCAAAAGCCTTATTATGAACTACAGCCTCCGCTGTAACAGCACCAATAGGAAGATACTCACGGTTTTCCGAACTTACAATTGGAATCACAAAAAGGCTTTTTCTAGCTTCATATTGATCACGAAAACGATACGGGGTATCAGTTAATTTTTGGGCTTGTTCATCCTTTGTCTTTCCTTGTCTAGCCAACCGAACGGCTTTAATTCTATTTTGTATTTCAGGGTGTCTTTCCGCACTGGCTAGTGTTTCATTGGTAATCCATATACAAGACCTAGGAGAGCAGGAAATAAGTTCTTTAGAACCATATAAGGGACGAATATATTTGGCTATCTCAGGAATTCGACTTATTAGGTTCCGAGCTTCGCCGGGTCGTAGCATAAGATCATTAGCGTAATACGGGTGGTTGCCGAATTGCATTGGTGTCCTATCGTCCGGTACTTGATTCTTTTTCAATACAAAAAGGTTAGGTGCTGCCACCAAATACGCATTTATATTTTGAACTTCCTTAGAAATAATATCTCCATTATCTCCAATTGAGAAAAGGTAACGTAACCTATTTTTCTTAGTGAGTCCTATGATTGAAACGGTCACGCCAGCATTGTAACTGGCTAAATTAGACCACTTGAAGGATTGGTAAGCAAATGAAATATAAACATTTTCCCGAAAGATTGTTGGCCATAAAGCGGCTACCTGTATTCCTTGGCAGATCGAGTTAGTACTAACAAATGCAGCATCGGCCTCTGTATATTTCATAAAATCTGCCGCCTTCATAAACCAACCAGATACGTAATCTAAAGAAAGTGCATCTTTAACCCTACCATTAAATATAGCTTTTAATTCACTTTTTTGCTCGTCAGATTGATATTTTCTACCCAAATAAGGCGGGTTACCGCAGATATAGGTTTCACCGCCTTCGTTTTCAAAATCAATTTCAGATTGATCTAATAAAGAAGAAAAGAGATCATTGCTATAAAGCACCACCCCAGTTCCGGTTGGTGGACAAATGGACAGCCATTCGACTTGCAAGGCATTACCACACGTAATCCAATTTTCTTTACTTAGAGGTAAGAATTCAGCAATTGCCAACTTCTGTCCCCTGTAAAGTACATCACATTGATATTCAGCTATGATAAGCGCCAGACGTGCAATTTCACAAGAAAAATCACGTAGCTCTATGCCTCTAAAATTAGTTAAGGGGATCTCTGTAGGTCGATCCACCTCTCCGCGACGTTTATTAATCTCAGCTTCAATCTCTCTCAATTGCTTGTAAGCAATTACTAAAAAATTACCAGAACCACAGGCAGGATCAAATACTCGAATACGTGCCATTCGTTTGCGCAAGTTAAGCAGCTTACGCACATTATCACCTGCTTCCTCTAGTTGTAAGCGTAGATCATCTAAAAAGAGCGGATTGAGTACTTTCAGGATGTTGGGAACAGAAGTATAATGCATCCCGAGGGCACTACGTTCACCTTCATCCGCTACAGCCTGAATCATAGAACCAAAAATATCAGGATTTATTTTCTTCCAGTCGAGACGGCCAATATTCAACAGATAAGAGCGAGCAATCTTTGTGAACTTCGGACATTCGGTGGAACCAGAAAACAATTCTCCATTTACATAAGGAAAATTAATAGCCCAACTACGTATGTTTTTGCTTTTTCGATCATCGTGCTTCGTATCCATCGCCCGGAAGATTTCACTCATCACCTCATGGGTGTCAGAAGCATCTGGAGCACTCATTTGCTGAATAGTTCCAACGAACGGCTTAATTCCACTAAAAATGCCAGTGTCTTCCGCAAAAAAACAAAAGATCAAGCGGGCAAGGAAATGGTTCATGTCATGCCGCCGCTCTTCGGTAGCCCAGTCTGGATTATTTCGGAGAAGCTCTATGTAAAGCTTATTTAGGCGACCGGTGGCCTTGATGTCAAAGGCATCATCCCGTATCTGTTTTACCGTACTAATACCTGCCAGAGACAGAAAAAAACCAAAGTGCTCATGAAAGTTTTGGTATTCACAAGCAACAGTCTCACCACTATTAATTTCCTCTGCTTGAAACTCCTTACCATCAGTAGCCAGGATGAATTTGGCTTTAGCTTTTGAAGTTGCTGAACTTTCACGTAAATGGTTTAGCGTTTCTAACACTGCTCCATCTTTGCAGACACCTATATGAATATTATTTCGTTGCAGAACCCCACCGTCAATGTCCGATTTATTGTTATTACCGGTTCTTAGACGCTTAATGGTTGTAGCTTTATTGCCAAAAGCCTCCAGAAAGGCATAGGGAAACTCAACCGGATTAAAAGGCTGCTCTGCGAGCAATGAAATAGCTTCCTCGATCTCAACTGCGTTCATGTCTTATATCATCTATTAGCGAAGCTCGATAACTCTGACCAGCTTTTCGATTCACCTTTTAGCTTAATTAATCAGTTTTATAACAATGTTAGTGATTTTTCTCCAATCTAAATAATGCCAAAGAAGTCGAATCCTCAACTAAGATAAGCTATTGTTAAGTAAAAGGAAGTTCAAATATATCACCTACTAAGGCAAGCGGATTAGGGATGGTAGAAATATTCGGTGAATGTAAGGGATGAATATTGGTAAGAGGCAGCTTATTATACTGTTGAAGAAGGTTATAAAGGAGTTAAAGAGATTATTATTAAAGGGTTTAATGCTTTTTACTTTTTAAGTGGATACAGTTGATAGACAGGTATCAAATTTTTGTATAATTGTATTCATACCGAACCAATTCCAATGTCGGTAGATATTCATTAGGAGGGCTTCCATAAGGATAAAGCCTGCCTCTCTCTGAAATTAAATGAAGATTTTTTCTAGCTCTTGAGGCAATAACATACAGCATTTTTTTTGCATTACTCCTGCCGTTTCGATCGCTGAAATGAGGCACGTAATCTTCTAACAGAGCAAAAGAGATAACTGTATCATATTCTGCTCCCTTTATGCCATGTATTGTCGATATAGTAATACCCTCTCTTTGTTTAAAAACCTTCCTGAAATTCTCAATATTTCCAATAAATTCATGCCCGTCTTTAGTCAATCTTGCAATTCTTGCCTCTGAGCTTGCAAAAAATGAATTGTAATGTTCTTTTAATTGCAGATGAGCTTCAATATTTATGGCTAATTCGCACAGTAGAATATCAAAAAACTGACGTAGATATTCAAGTCCTTTTTCTTCTTGTAGCTCAATTGAATTGCACAATCTCAAAAATCTTTTTGGCGAAAGTCCATCAATATCAACACCCGCAGTCACTAAGTCATCAATCACTTCGCCACTCCACCTCAGTCTTCGTACATATAGTACAGGAGAAGGTTCAGTCAGCACAATTTTTGATACCTTAAACCAAAAGTTATCAATGTCTCTCGAAAATGGAGCCATACCAGGGCCGTCAAAGCTGTAATCCGGGAGCCGAATCATTAATCTCCGGGTTAAATCGGCTAGATGAGTCCACCAGGGAGCTATGATGCATATTTCATTGGGGGCAATTCCGTAGTCATTAATATTAAGTTCAAGCAACCGAACCATTTCATTTTCCAGTTGATCGCGATTTATAGTATCATTAAAGGAAACAATACTTTTATAATTCTTATGTTCACCCTCAGCTTCAATCGTGTTTGGAAAAGTCTTGAAGAAGTCGAAATACTCTATTAAGACAGAAGACGACCGATAGTTTTTAGAAAGATGCATTAAAATGAATTCGGTACCGGTTAAACTTTCTAGGGCAGTTTTTTCTATAGGATATCCTCCTAACGAATCAAAAATGGATTGGTTTGGATCACCGACAATGAGTGCAGATGTTTGTCCCTTGCTTGCTTTAAGAACCATTGAAATGATGTGATACTGGATTTCTTTGGTATCCTGATACTCATCCACAAGTATATAAGCAAACAGGTTGGAAAGTGTTTGCCTAACGATAGGCTTATTCCTTAATATCTTAAAGGAGTAATGAAGAATCAGTTCAAAATCAATTTGCCTATTTTTCTTCAGTATTTGTCGATATTCATTAAGAACAGCTATAACGCTTTTTCGCTTTCTGCTATCACTACAGGTAATAACTAATCGTGTAGGAGTAGCACGATAATCACAATCAAAGAATGTTATTTGCGGAGAAGTATATTTATTGCATAGTTCACTTATAATCACTTCAGAATCGTGACTGCTTATTACCTTGTAGCCGGTTTTGAGATCCTCTATATAAAGTGAATATGGTTTAATAATCCACTCCAGGCAGAAGGAATGGATAGTACCTATCCAAAGCTGGCGTGTATTTACGCCTAAGAGTTGTACTCTCTCCTTAATTTCATCAGCCGCTCTATGGGTGTACGTAATGGCGATAACATACTTTTTGGCTCCGTTAATCTTCGAGAGTTCATAGGCTAACTTGTAAGTCAATGTTCTGGTTTTGCCACTACCAGGGCAGGCAACTAACAATACATTACCTTTTTCAGTTATTGCTGCCTCTTGTTGACTATTTAAGTCTTTCGGGTCCCATTCGAACATGACTGCAATTTTCTTAAAATGCAAAGAATTTGATCACTAGGATCAACTGCTTCATAACTACTTAGTAAAGTTGCTAAATCTACTTCTTCTGAGATATATGAAGTCACAACCGCATGAAATTCAGAAAAATCCAAATTGTTATCCAGCTCAAAATTTTTCTTAGCCCGGTAGGTCAGGATATCGGAAAGCAAACTCCTGCTAAACGTGCCTTTTGCAAATAATATGGCATCTACTAAGTAGTCTGGTAAAATCGTTTCGGAATAAATGTATTTTCCAAGCAAAAGAGCAAACCAACCTTTACCTTCCTTATTGGCCATTGTTAGTACGCGTCTACCAAAAACATCAACTTTATCAGAGTCAAGTTCTTTTCTAGCCGCCTGTTTTTTGTTTTCGGATGTGTATATTATATCAACTATCTCCTTAACTTCCTGATAATTTCCCGCTTCAACAAAATCTACTTCAAAGGTATATTCCGCATAAAATGCTTTAACCCATTCGTTTCCGTTACAAAACGTATCCAAATCCACTCTGCGTTCCGCACCTTTTTTGGCAGACCGCTCAATTCTACGTTTAATCCTTTTTAGACGACTATTGTCTCCATCTTGTATTGTGGTGTCCATAATAGCATGGTCGGAATCTGTAACTATGGCACATCTTCTCCTGATTCTGTCATTATGAAATAGCTGAGCTACATTCTTAAAGCCTGTACTTCTAATATTAATTAAACTAATACCTAGTTCATCAAGGCTTACTCCCATTACAGACTTGACTAGAGTGGGTATCAAAATCTCTTCTGCATCGCCCTCTACTAAAATTACTCCTTTAGCAAACAAGAGGTTACTTCTTACAGCATCCAAATATCTTTGAATTTTTTCTGTTTCAGAAGACTGTAAACCAATTGAGGGTTGATACACTTCAGCATAATTTTCCTTCTTCCCCAAAATATTGATATTTTCCACATTACTAACCTCCGAAATCTGGGTTGAATGTGTAGAATAAATAATTTGAGTATCGCCAAAATCAAGTTTATCAAAAAGTGTTTTCTGAATATGGGTATGAATATGGGCTTCTGGTTCTTCAATTAAAAGGAAATTGGCAAAAGTCTCACGAGCTATTTGATACTTATATTCCAAAAGCTTTAGTGTTAAGAAGATCAAATTGGCACCTCCCAAGCTTAATTCATGAATGCCCCCTTCGTAAGTCTCCCCAGGTTCTCCGATAAGTAATTTTAATGATTGCAAAAGTTTATCTGCTTCACTTGGAAGACTGGAATTAATCGAAAGGGAAGATGGCGAATACGTTTGACCCACAGCGTCTTTTATTGTATTCTTAATATCAGCTCTTATCTGCTGAACATCGGGCAAATCCTCAATCCGACTATTCAAGCTAATGACTGTTTCAGAAATCTGTCGATAATCATCCTTATTGATATTGTTGCTCTTACTCTTTAATAATGTAATTAATGGATTCGTTCTATTGTTATGAAAATCAGAGACCACATCTCTTAAGGCTTTTATAAAAGTAAAAGAAACTTCCTTGGATACTGATAGCTGATGTGGGATTTTGACCCCAAAGCTTGATTCGTTATAGGTATAGGTAAATCTTACATTATCAAAATCGCCAACAAGATTTTTATAGACTTCTGGATCGTTGAAATCTGCGGTACTCTTTCCTGTAAAAAAGGTTTCATAATCCTCTAATGTGATATCATTCCGTATCTCATTCAACCCTACGACGTCTCCTTCTTCTAGCTCGGATAGCATAAATCTCACATCTGCTTTAGGGCGGAAAAATAGATTGTAAGTGGCCTTTGACACTTTGTTTCCTTCAATTTGCCCAGCACCATGAACAAATAAAGATTGAATAGCTTCATCATCAGATAACTCACTGAATTCGAGACTTATGATAATCCAATGCCCCCTGTAGTCCCCTAATGAGCGATTGAAATCGCCTAGATCGAGTTTATAAGAAGAGGGTAACAAATTGTCATCCAACAGTAGCCTAATGGCTCTAAAGAGGTTCGTTTTACCAGATCCATTTTCGCCAATTATTGTATTTATTCCCTTGTTGAATAAGAATTTCGCATTTGCGAAATTCCGATAATTTACCAGAGAAACTTTGGAGATATACACTTGTTGTAAAATTTTAAACTACTGGTGAAAATATACAATTTCAGTATTAACTCCTTGTGTATGCAACTTAGAATCATTCTATTTTAGGAACTGTTGGTTATCATGACAATTTTTTAATCGGCAGACTAATATGTATTAATCCAAGCTGCAAAGTCTGCAAAAAGTCAATGTCAAAAATAACTATAAGTTGTAGGTGTATTAATGGACTTCAGTTTCTTCCAGAGTAGTATCAATAACTTAAAAAAGTCCAGACATAACTACCCTACCACACTCAGGCGCAGAATATTTCTTTCTAAATCTTTACCTTAAAACAACTGTAAGCATTTACTTTATAGCAATTAGATCAATAAGGAACAAAAGGGGTGTTGATATAAGCTTATGATGTTTTCTTTTCAGACCCTAGGCACAATTATTACTAATTCAAAAATTCATATCCAGTTTATTCGTGGACTTGAAGTATAATTCTATCATAAATCCATAAAAGATGTCAGTAGAAATCACAGCGTTATTATCATCTCTAATAGCCGCCACTGTTGCATTGGTTGTTTCACGAGTTAATAACAAAAACCAGTATGCAAGAGATCTATTTAAATATGAAACAGACAATGCACTTGAAAAAAAGCGTGACGAACTTGGTCGAGCGCGAGAATATTACTTCGATCAGCTTAATAGTTTGGAACAAGTGAATCAGATACTTCATAGGATTATTGCATCTGCTGATTTAACAACCAGTACTATACAATCAACTAAAAACCTTTCGGTAGAAGAATTTGATCAGCAATACCTTTCTCAAAGGGACGATCTTTCAAAATTGGCAGGAATTGTAATTGCAAAATTTCCTGACATGTATTCAGCAGTTAGCAAAATTGACGGGCTTCATAATCAGTACTGGGGTTCCCAAAGGGAACTTTTACAACTTGACTTCCAAAAGGATAAAGAGCGTGGAACATGGAGGATAGAAAATATAGTAAATGTCGAAAGAGAGATTTTTGAAGAATCCCAAAAAATCATCAACAAGTCACTGGAAATTTCTGAAAATATAAAGTCTACAGTTCCTGACCTTTGGAGCTTTATTGATTAATTTAAAAATATAGAGCCTCCCACTAATTGTTAAACAACAGTATTTTAATGTAATGAATATTCTCAAAAGAAATATAGAGCTTCATCTTCCCGCTATACCACATTTAATAGGGGAGAATTATATAGATTGGGACAGGATAGAAAAGCTTTTTGATAAGGAAATAAAAAAAAGATACGGTAAGGCTAAGGGGAAAACAATCACTGTAGAGGCGACTATTTATGATCACATCATTGAGGTTAGAAAAGAAAGCGTCAATTCACTAAGTTCAACCCGATATTTGCAATTTGTTAATTCAATGATTCGCGATTTAGCAGAGTTATTAGATGATAACCAACGGCAAATGGTAACTCGTATAATTCGCAATTTATTGGTTTCCTTTGATCTTAAACATATTAATTACCTTGGAGAAATAGGTGCTTTGCACAACCTTACGAAGAATGGTAGACTTCTACTTAAGGAGGTTGAATATCCTATCGACAATGGAAAGAATATAGATTTTTGTTTTTATGATACAGTTTCTAAAAAAGATATTTTAGTAGAAGTTTTTAGCTCCAGACTTAATTCAGATAAAGTATTAGACGACCCCGCTGCATTGGAGAAGTTTATAAGTTTTAGACTTGAGGAAAAAGCACTAAAAAAGTTTTCAGGCATTCAGAATTTATATGAAAACATATTTCTGTTACCAATTCTATGGGGAGATACAAGATCCTTGAAAATTTACGCTGACTTTTTTAAAGATTACAAGTTCAAAAGCGAAAAAATATTTGAACCAATGGCTTACTGCACCTTTACAGTAGACTCTCCAGAGATCACTATTAACAAATTTACACGCGTGAGCAAATTATTTGATCATTCAGGCTATACAAAGAAATAATGACCATTTTTTCAAAAATATCGTAATCTAGGACAGACCTATAATATATAATAAAGATAAAGTTAGGAGTTGATTTCAAGCTGCTAACTTCCCCGTCCTCTGATATTCCAGAAAAAGTTGGGCCACTGTCTTGCCTCCCAAATCCTGGAAGTGAGGCCTATCCTTGAAAGACTTCCAGCGGCCACCCCATTCAAGGCCAACACTTTCCCCCAGCTTCCCGATCAGCTCCCAGCGGGAGTTCTCCCATATCGGTTTACCATTCTTGAACTCAACGACATCCACTGACCTACGGTAGTTGTGGGCGCTCTTACCACAGACCGCATTGGTGACAATGTCACCCGGTTTGGTACGGCCCTGGGCATACAGCTCATTCTGTTCTTCACAAGTGCGATGAGCAGAAGTAACCCGCAACTCTATGCCCTCCTTTCTGGCTTTTTCAAGAAATTTCTCCACCTTTTTCCTAAAACCCGGATCGAGTGTCAGAAGTAAAACTTTGGTCTTGTAGTCAAAGTATTGGTATATCTTCTTCCTGGACAGGTAAGCCACAACGGCCAAAGAAACTAGTGTGGCCGTGGCTGCATAAACGTACTTACGCTTGACACTAATGGGCATGGCTGGTTTCTTTTTTCTCCTGGCAATTGCACTTTTTCTTTTTGCTCTCCCGGTAAAGGTCAAGGCTGACCCTCACGATGGACAGTAACAGGAATGTCCCGGAAAGTACCGCTATAGCTATTTCTGTTTTACTGCTGTTTTTCATGTCTTGATCTTTTAATTTGTGATAAGCGTCTGACCAGGCGTTTGTTCTGTCTTTCCATAGAGGCAAGCTTCTCTTTCTGCCTGTCAATGATATCTTTCAGTGAAATAATGGTTTCTTCCGCTTCCTTTACCCGCTTCTCTAAAGTTTGAGACCATTGCACCCAATTTTGAA
This sequence comes from Fulvivirga kasyanovii, assembly GCF_009711405.1. Lineage (GTDB taxonomy): Bacteria > Bacteroidota > Bacteroidia > Cytophagales > Cyclobacteriaceae > Fulvivirga > Fulvivirga kasyanovii. The sequence continues at coordinate 28,251 of NZ_SMLW01000676.1, forward strand.
GCATGGTATTTTCTGCCTGGATCGTGGCAGTCCTAAGCTCCGCCTGCTTTACCTTTTTCTGTACACGGTAGTTAATAATTCCCTCAATACCTTTCCACACTGCGGTAATTATGACTATTGCTACACTGATGGTTTCTACATGTTCCATTACACCAGCTTTTCAATAGTGAGATTATAGCGGACAACGCTGCCAGGTTGTTCCCGGCTGCTCTGCCCGGTTGTTCTAATGACGGTATCCTCAGTATCCACTGCAAGCCCGGCTGTCTGTACGTGTTTAATCTCTGGGGGTGTATCGTTAATGAGCAGAGACGCCCAACCCTTTAGCTGATAGGTCGTGATCTTGTAAAAGACTATTTCAAACTGGAATGATCCGGTAGGACTTTGCTCAATGGTGTTGGAAATCAACAGCCAGCTACCAATGTAGATCCTGAAAGTCTTCCGGTTCTGGGGCTGAAACTCTCCATTACCGCAAATTCGTAGGCCTTGTTTGTTTTTTAATTCACCTGCAAGAAGCGTATAAGAAGCGCCCAGCTCCACCTCCTGGGTACCTGATCCAACCGGTACACCAACCGTTCCGACATTTTTGAACAGCAGTTTGTTTCCAGTCTGAAGCTCCAGAAGTGTTGCGAGCTTCAGGGGTGTAACATAGTGTTTATCATCCAATCCGCTATTTACGAGCTGCTGGGTGGCTATCCGGGCAAGTCCGGAAACTGTTTCAGAAGCCTCAATAAGTAACGTGGCCAGCAACGATTTAAGCTTCTTTGGCGTAACTGCTGTAGCATCGTCACTTCCGGTGTTTACCTGGGTCTGGGTGGCAATGCGCAAAATACCGGCCACGGTTTCCGTTGCCTGGTCGAGATTGGCCTGGACAATATTCCAGTTGGCCGCCACCTGGGCTGAGGTTCCACTTGTGGTATCAGCGGTACAGTAAATTACATCCCTTACCTGCACCGGCTCACCGCCAGCTCCACCGATGAGGCCAGCCGAACTAACGGTGTAGGCATCGCCTTTTTTTGCAGCAGGATAAACAGGATTTGTAGAACAGTTAATCGTTCCCTTATCTTTCCATAACCCGGTGATCTTATCTGATATGTAGGCAGCCAGTTTCAGGGGCGTAACAAACTTCTCATCGTTCGTGCCCTGGATTGTTTCGGTTTGCGTGGCAATACCTGCAATACCTGGTTTAGCCTCTGTAGCAGGATCAATAGAAAAAGAAGGCAGGATACCTGTAGCCACCTGGAAAGAGGTTCCATCATAAACGAGGTAATGGATCGCTGCTTTAATGTCCCCGGCTTCTAACGGCACAAGCACTCCGTTGGAGATTTTCTTTAACGGTACTGCACCTTTACCATCCACATTTAAGGTGGCCGTGCCGGTATTGACTGCATGGAATTTCACTTCCAATGGCAAGCCTTCCCTGTACTTTGAGATGGGTGGGTTCAATGCAAGCTGATAATTATTTCCCGTACCGGTTGTTTCCCCGAATCCGCCTAAACTATTCTCTACCGGGAAATCCCCGACATATTTGACCTTTTGCAGGTCCAGGTCACTTTGGTATCCTCCTATAATGCTCATGTCGTCTTACTTTAGAATGACTAAAAATCCTATAACCCCGGCACCAATACCCAGTAGCACCTTCTGACGCTTTTGCTTTTTGAGCTGCCTTTCTCTAATGGCTACCGTTTTTTCAAGCCCGGAAATGATCTCCTGGTTATGGATATGTACAATTTCCAGGTTGTGCCTTTGTTGTGTCAACTTTTGCAATGCCATCTCTTTCATAGCGAGCGTGCGTTCAAACAGCAGTAAATTCTGCTCGAGCACCTGGTTAACAGAATCAGCATAAAGGCCACTGATTATTAGTTTGGCAATCTGTTTCGATTGGGGTATTGTAAAACTGAAATGGAGTTCATTGTTAATGTAAACCTCCTTCGGTTTCAAATTCAAGGTTTGCGAAAAAAGTGACCAGTTCATGGTGGTCGTAAGTATCAATAGCAGCAATGTTTTCATTTCTGTTGGTTTTGAGTTGTTGTACCTGTTGTTGATTCTGGACGGCCTGTGCTCTAAGGCTGTCTGCCTGGTCATTGAGCTTTCTGATCTCCTGATCATATCCCTTATTGACCTGTAGTAAGGAATCTATTTCCTGCTGAAGCACTTGCCGGTCTTCCCGTAGTTCCGCCAGCTCCGGCAAGTCATCTTCCGGCCTGCATATCCAGGCCGAAAGACTGACTATAATCAGCAGCTCGATCAGGACAATGATCCTAAACCAGCTCATTGTCTTTTGACCTGTTACTTCCTGTTCCTCCCAGGTATGACAGCAGCGTGTCAATGATCAGCTTGTGAAATACGAGGGTAAATATGAACGAACGCAGCAGTAGCTCTATCCCGGTGATGTCATAGCCCCTCAAAAAGTAAAGCAGGGTACCGTAGGCTAGGCCTAATATGACCACGCGGTAGCGGGTACGGATCTCCAGGCCTGTCAGGTTTTTGATAAAAAGCCTGACCTTGCTGGTATTGGCCACATGTGCAATCAGGATAAAGGTCAGGATGTAAGTCCAGTCCAGGCCAGCGATGTAAAACAATAGCTGGTCTAATAGTGATGTTAGAATTTCAGTGTTCATGATTGTTTGTTGTTATTGGTGAATAAAAATTTTTATGTAACTGCCGGAAAGACTACATTATGCAGTTCCCGCACATCTGATCTCTTGAAGGTGCCGCTCTCTTCCATTTTCTTGTATAACTTCAGGCCCTTTTGCCTGGTGTGTGCATCAAGTGTGCCCGTCCGGTATTTGTCCATTATGCCCAGCCATGTGTACCGTGCGAGCAGTTCCAGATCCTGATAGGTCAGTTTATACATCGCGCTGTCCATTTTCATTTTGTCAAGCTTAATGCCTTCCTGTCCTGCTGACTCCAGCCACTTCCTGGTGAGCCACTGGCTTAATACCTTCTTTCCCAGCGGGGTATATGCCCACACCAGGTATCCTGCTCCCGCAAAGACAGAGATTCCGAACAGTATGGAGAGCTTTTTCATTGCCTTAGCTGGTTTAGGTGTTTGATAATGATCTCCATCTTTGTTTTGATCTCTTCTGCCTGGTGGTTCTTTATGATGTTTTTCAATATGTTGGCGATAACAGCAATGCAGGCACCCGCTGTCACCAGGCCTACCACAATGGTGATCATGGTGTTTGTAGTCAGGGTAATGCTGACATCGGTTTTTACTCCTTCTTCGCCCAGCACCCTGTCGAGATAGCCTTTAAGACTGGTTTTATTTGTTTCTGCCATTTTATCTTGTGTTTAATTGTTCATAGACCGGTCTATCCATCTGGTACTTTTGATAAGTGGCCTCATCAAGCGTAGCTGATTTCAGATGTTTCAGGAGCTTCTCTTCAGTTGCCTTATCAAACTCACCGGACACTTTTCCTGTCCAGCCGTAGTTTCTCATGAGCCACACCTGCAAGCGCTCAACTCTTTTGCCTTTGCTTCCAAGCCTCAATGGAAATTCGTCTGCTTTGGGAGCGGGTTGTACCTGCTCCTTAGTAACCTGCTGCTGAGCTGGGCTTTTCTCCTGAACGGGATCGGCTTTTTGCTTCTTCGGATTTATTGGAGGGGCATCCTTAACAATGGTTTTTGCTCCGGGCTTTTCTGAAGTCGGTTTCCTTGTTTGACCAGGTATAGCCATTTGGTTTTTTCTGTTCAGGTAGTATGCTAAAGCCCCCAGTCCAATCAATCCGGCCACTACACCTGATGTGATAAGAATTTGCTTCTTTGTCATGCTTTCAGGTTTTGAATGTCCGATTGGCTAAAGCTGTCCTTGCCCAGGTATTTTTTGGCATTGGAAAGTGTAAGGTTTCCGAACTGCCCATCCACTCCATCTCCCGTGCTGCCTGTTTTTCCAAGATCAGCGCCTTTTTTCTTTAGTGCCCTTTGCAGGATCTTCACATCCGGATGACATGTGCCAAAGGTTAGGGGGTAGGTGCTGCTTTTGCACTGAAAGCCACGACTTGTACCTGCCACACTGGTTTCGTTATAATCCCCTGACGTGGAACGTCTCTTTCTGCGGTAATACCAGATACCTATTCCGATCGCTGCGGCAATAGCAATACCACCACCGATCCAGATTAAATTTTCATCTATCTTGAAATTCTCGTTTTTCATGTTTTTGTATTTATGGTTTCCTGTAATCCGGTTTGCTGTTGACGATGTCGAGTATCTTTCTGATTTCGTTGTCGTTCATGCGGTCATAAAAAGTATCAATGAGGTTTTCCTTATGATACCTGTTGTAGGCTACGCTCACCTGTGACACCTGCACTTTGTCTTTGAGCTTCCTGAAAACAGCATAGATCCTGTTTTCCTCATCATTGATCCAACCCCAGGAATTGTGTATCTCATCTGCATACTGTTTGGCAGCTTCTTCTTTCAATACCAGGATTTTGGAACCTGCCTTTTTAAGTGCCTTGTCCTTGTAATCAAGGTCAAAGGCTGCACTGGCAGACAGTCCTGCGGTTGCAGGTGTAAGCTGTTTGTTCAGCTCTTCCATAAAGCGGGCGGCCAGCCTGTCCTGCCGCTTTCTTTTCCAGGAATAAAGCAGTGCCACCACGAGAAGGGTAGCCGCTGTAGCTCCCGTGATTTTCAGTGTCTCTCTGTTTATCTTCATTTCAGTAGTTGGGCTAATCGTCCTTGGGGCATAAGCATAGCTGCATCTGTCAAATCCGCTTTCCTTGCGGTGTTGAACAAAATGAAAAGGATGGCTGCAACAACACCTGCAAGCGTCAGGGGTATAGCTATGGAAAGGGTTTTGGTCAAACCCTTTCCAAAACCCAGAATGTTGCTGCCAATCCCTGTAAAATCGGCAATAGCACGCCCGGTAGCCGAAGAAACGTCTATGTCGTTTTTCTTCAGCCATTTGTTGAAGTCTGCACTGGTGGTACAGGCAGTTGCACCATTCGACTGCCAGGTCATGAGCCATATCATTTTTGCATTCTCATGGCCCATTTCCTTTTTGAGCTTATTGAAATATGCCCGCCACATGTCGCACGGACTACTGCTTTCCGGTATGACAAAGGTTTTGTCTGACACTTTTATCGTTGTTGCCATTTATTACTGTTTCTCTATGGTTACTTCCCGTATCGTTTGCTCTATCTCTGCTTTACTGATCCCCAGGTCTCCCAGTACATTTTTCAGCCTGCGCTTTACAGCCGCTTCTTTTTGGATGGCCTGCTGCCGGTCATAGTTGATATACAACTGCCTGCCCAGCCAGAAGCCGATTGCCAGGGCTGCCACCGTCTTCATAGCTTACCACTTGTTTTTTTGTAAATATTCTTGTCAGGGATTCCGATCTCTTCAAGCCATTCAGCGACTTCAAAGCCAGGATTGAGGGCGTCCTTCTTATTAGGCACCTCGTCAAAACCCATCACTAGCAGGTGTGGATGGCGCTTGACATAGTATTTCACTATGGTCTCCAGTGTTTCCCTTTGGGCTTCGGTTCGGGTGTCCTCATTGGTTTCCATATCTTCGGATCTTCCTCCGGAGTAAGCCAGATACCTGGCAAGTCCATTCAGGCCATTCACCCCTTCGGATATTCCCCATAGGTCTACCTCATTCGGGAGTCCTTCGGGGATGATGGCCTGAAGGCTGCCGTCCTGAAGGACGAGGTCATCAATGCCAGGTCTGTTCCACCCTTTGCCACCATGAGCCAGGGAAGAGGTATGTAGGCCGATAAGCTCTGCTTTTGTATATGCCTGTGCAGCCATTGTTTCGGTTGACATCAGGATCAGGTAATCAGGTTTTTTCATTGTTTTAAATGTTTGGAGTTGATGTTAGTTTTTAAGCTTTAAGCAGTCTTCGAAAACCCAGGAGCTTGCTGGCTTCATAGGGAGCAATACACACCATATTGCTTTGGTTTCCTCCCAGGCAATAGATCAGCTTCTTATCTTCGGAATAGCTGATAAAAATCCCAACGTGGCCTTTCCAGCTTGCCGGGCTTTCCCGCCAGAAGATGACAATGTCGCCGGGTTTGGGAGCAGTCCTGATCACCTGGCCGACCTTTAACCAGGAGCGGGCTGTGGCCTGCTTTGACCGTTGCAGGCCTGCTTTCAGCGCACACCAGTTCATAAATACAGAGCACCAACTGGTTTCATCGTCAATGATGCCTTTAAAGCCGGTTTCCCAGGAATAGTTGATGATCGTTGGATTGTGAAGTTTTCCGGGGACTTCTTTGACCCCGTACTGGCTTAGTGCGATGTTTATTAATGGTATCATATTGTTGTTATTGTTTTGAGTTGTTTTGTTTCATTTTTTGGAAGCAGTTCCCGCATCTCGAACTGCTTATACCAGATCACCATAGAAATGGTCTGCTTTGGCCCGAGGGAAAACCCCCAGCCGGTACGCCCGTCCAGCATTGTGTTTTTAAGTCCTCCGGCTTCTGCCACATTTTGGAAATCGCGAGGGCTTTGATAATGGCTTAGTGACAGTGGTGTTTTTTTGATCCTGCCTGTAGCGTTTTGTTCCTCCACATGAAGTACATGCGGACGTGTGGTGCCAGAAAAAATAAATTTAACATGCCCTACGATGGCCGGGTCAGACTGAAAATGCTTGCTCTTCAGAAAGTAGTCTTCGTCTGTCGTGACCTGGCTGCTGCCAGCAGGGTTATCGGCCAGTATGGTTTCATCGGCTGTGCCTCCGGTTATAAAAACTGTTGATCCCGACAGGGCTATTCCTGTATACCCATTAGATGGAGCGGGAATGACATTAATACTTCCTCCTGAGCTGACCAGACTCATTTGATCGGTGTTTATTGAAGTCACATACAGGAGCCTGTTAGAATCATTGTAACTCATCGCTCCCGGAAGGTGGCCCAGATCAAGGGTTTCCAGGCTGATCTCATCTCCAATGATCCCTATCGATAAAAGCTTTTGACTATCCTCGAAGGCAACGTACATGATGTTGTCGGGTGGAAACCAGCGTATGGATGAAGCCCTGCCTATGGTGTTAATCAGCGCTATCCGCTCGTACATGGTGTTAAAGACAATAACTTTCCCATCCCAGGCTGCATAGATGTCTCCACTCGCACCATTTATGGCTATGGCTGTCAGGTTTCTGCCTGCCACCAGTGAGTTGGCTACTTCTTCTGTCATCGTATCAATAATGGTAATATCTCCGCTGACCAGATTAGCGATATAGAGATGGCCGGTGATCTTGTCAAAGGCTATATCTAAAGGTCTGACACCAGGGGGTTCAATAACACGGCTCACCTCCAGGTTCAGATCGATCACGCTGATGGTGTTTGACACTGACCCTGCTACATACACTTTACCATATGCAGCACTGGCCGGATCATCATTGACTGCTATTGCCACTGGTGAGTTATAGCCGGGAAAAGAAGAGGGTTCCAATTGAATGGCCTTTACCAGTTTTCCCGTGCTGGTTACGACTGTTACCGAATCGGAAAGCTGGTTGGTGATATAGGCATATCCGTTGGCCGGATTCACTACCACACGCTGAGGATGGATGCCGGTAACAATGCTTTCTTTTGGCTCCAGGTCTTCCACATCGGAAGGAAGGGAAGGGCTGAGCGGCAGGCCACGATTGCCACCCCACATAAAGACTTTTCTTTCCTGGTCTGAATGATTGGTAATACTGATCTGCGTGGAGCTGTAGCCCGCCAGCGGGTGCAACTGTTTTTGCTTTTCCCTTTTAGCGATGTAGGCTTTTAGCAGGTCACGACCTTTCTTTTCAATCCGCCTGAGTTTCTTTTTCTTTTTTTGGGGATTGCTATTATCAGAAACATCTATTACGCCCTGCTTTGTACCAAAGCGCTTCAGGTCTTCCTTGTACTGATCTTCCGGTGTTTTTACCACCTTTTGAGGACTGAAAGAGTCCATTGCTGTATCATCAACGGAAGGGGTGTTTTGATCACGCTTTTTTAGCAGCATAGAACAGACTAGCCCCACTCCGGCAGTGGCAGTAGCAATCAACCCTATTTTCAATCCTTTGTTCATCAGGCGGTTTTCAGCTTTTTATAGTTGTCAATGAAATTCATGATGTCTTTTGTGCGCGTCACATGCGGCTCACCTATAGTCTCCGGGTGAAGGCCGAAGACCTTTGTAGCAGCATATACTGCTTCGATCTTTGGAAAGCCCAACTCCAGGTAGATTTTTAATGCCTCCAGGTCTGCCGGTTTTTCTTCCCTGGTCGGAAGGGTAAAATGTGCCCTTTCATGGAGCAGGATAAAAAAGCGGATCGGGATCGTAAATTGCCTGAACAACTTTTGCGATACCTGGTGCCTGCCGGTTGCCCGGTGCGTTCGGGCTGGTGTTACCATTGTTCGACCGATAGCATCTGTAATCTCCGGCAGGTAGTGAAGCAGGAACTCGGCATCCCTGTCCTGGTGAAACCCGGTTCGAGCATAGCCTGCCCGTTGTGCAAACTTTTGAGCAAACTCAATGAAACGGTGCATGTCAGGCTTTGCCCAGAGCTGGGCAGGGGGCATAGGCTCCACTTCAAACTTTTCAATAGAAAAGCCTTCGTCATCGTCTGTTTGCTTGTTGTAGATCTCTACCTCTAGCAGCTCCGGGGACAGGGGCATGGGAATCTCTATTCCCCGAAAGGCAGTACCGTCGGTAATACCTTTAAAAGCTACCTTTCTACGGAAGTAATGGGTATTCGGTCTTGTGGGATCGTAGGCGCGGATACCAACGGCTACCGGCATCCAGGCGGCAATGCCAAGCCGGATCACAAAACGTTTGCCTTTTGATGGAACTGGGATGATCATATGACCGGCTGTTGTAGTTTAAGTTGTTGGCTCTTCCTGAACTGGGTGTAACCCAAGGCGACAATGCCCACCACGATCACACCTCCGACTATCAGCATGGTATTGTCTTTCTTCTTCGGCTCGTCCGGGTCTGCATAATGCACGCCCTGGCCCATTGAAACTTCATAGTCGGATGGTGCTTCTTCTTTCTTTTTGAAAAGGCCGGTAATGTTGTCTATTGTTGATCCGAGATTGCCCGAACCAAGCAGGCTGGCAATGCCCTGGCCGACTTTGGTTTTCTGCCCGCTGGCTTTTCGCTCTGCTCGTTTAGCCTGTCTTCTGGCTTTTGCTTTTTTGCCAAAGCCCAGGAAGTTGTCATAACTGTCATCTTCGGGGTCACGGGAAAGCAAAAATTCCATTTCTCCTGTAATCATCTGTTTTCTTTTTATAGGGTGTATAAAATCCTTAATGTTGATCCGTTCACCTGGTAAGGGATCGCCTGTTGTCCTTTGCCGATAAAAGGGTAGGACTTGGCTTGTCCCGGCTCCAGAGGCACACCATTGACTGTTGCGGTTTGCGCTCCTGTATTTTTAATTGAAGCGAACAGAAAGCCTTCGGGGATCTCCCCGTCAGCATCAAAATCCTGTTCTATAGTTTTTGCGAGTATAGCCATCGTTGTTTTTCGTTTTAGCTCACTGGCTGTTGTTTGAAGCGTTGAACTACTTTTACAAGCACTACGACACCTGCTACCACGGCAATCGCCACCAGTATCTTCCTGTTATTTCCTGTTTCCTCCGGCAGTGAATCATCCGGATTTAAGTCATCCATTGAGGATGTGGCCGAGCTGGTCACCTGTTGTTTCACCAACTCCTGTTTTGGCTGGGCACGCACGTGTTCGGCTTTGGGAGTGGCCTCTGCCTGGCCTGTCAATTTTTTGACCGGCATCTTTGACTCTGGCGTTGGGGCTTTCTTCTCCGGGGGCTTTGCAGTCGCTTCTGGTGCACTCTTTTTGGAAGAAGATTTCTTTTTGAGTAGCTTTTTTTTGAGCAGCAGGCTTGGCGCCCCAAGGCTGACAACACTTTTGAATAAACCTTTCTTTTTGATCTTCCTGCGTAGCTTCTTTAAGAAGTGATCGTACTCAAACTCGTCATCGTAGAAATCTTCTTCTCCGTAAACCCTTAGCTCCAGGGGTGGTTCCATTAGTTCGTTCATTGTATTTGGATTTACTGTTTTAAAATAGGTGCTGAGGCTATCGGTACCTGGCCCGCCACTACCGGAGGCCTGCCTTTCATCTGACTTAGCACTATACCGCCTATTACCAATGCGCCTAACACGATCATCATTGTATTTCCACCCATGCCCGCCTGTTGAGGTGCCGGGTTCTTTTGCACATTAGCATAGCTCTGGGAAGGAGACTGTTGCTGAGGCGGTGGAGTGGTCGGGTTCATCATGGTGTTCTTCATGATCATCGTTTCCACACGGGTACGCTCCGTGTCAGCGCGGCGCTCATCATTCTTAAGCCTTCTCCGTTCAAAGCGGATATCCCGTTTTTCCTTCTTTCTCTTTTTGCATTTCTTACCGCACAGGAAGTAGAAGTAGTCACTATCAGTTTGCCCATTAAGGCCATAGTTGTTTGTGTTCATTATTCTGCTTTAAAGTCAATAAGTCTGTTTATTGAAGGATCGTAAAAAAAACCAGCCCACAAGCATGGCGATTGCCAGTAAGCCGATCGTTTTGATCATAGCCATTTGCTTTGCCTGTGCCTGGGAGGCTGCGGCAGCATCAGCTACCTCTTTTTCTTTCTGGGCTTTATAGGCCAGCAGCGTACTCATGGTCTGGGAGCTGGCTTGTTGCTTCATCAGCTTCTTTTTCTGAGCATTGCCAAATAAATTGGCGACAGACCCAATGGCTCCTGCTATGGCAGAGATGGGGTCACTGCCCACGGTGATCCCGCCACCTCCCATATCGCCTCCGCCAAGGCCTGCAAAGTGATCGAAGCCTTCCGGGATCACCTGACCGGCCAGCAGCTTCGCCAGTGCCACGGCAAACTTTTGATTGCCTTTTTCAATAGCGGCCATGACTTTGTCAGTAAGCTCTTTGGCTGATGGTTTTTCTGCTGTTGTGATACCAAACTTTTGCAGCAGGCTTTTGATTGCAATGGGATCATTGGCGATTGCCACACCTAACAGATCAAAAATGGTCTTCATCTTCGCTGTCAGGTGGCTTTCCGGCTTGACGATCCTAACCATTGCCTTTGGCCTTTATAGATACGCCTACCAAAACCCCTGCTGTCAGGGTTAACCCAAGGATCAATATCATTTGCTCGGGGGTGAACCCGTCTTTTGGCTTCTCTTCCAACGCTACTGTCTGTTCCGGTGTGGTGACCGGCTTCTCGGTGACTTGTAATTTCCGTTGCCTCATTTCCGACCATACCTGTTGCAGCCTGTTAGCAAGTGTTGTATCCTGTGGGCTTTTATTGGCTTGTTCCAATACTTCTTTATAATACTTCTCAAGCTCGTCAGTATTCATTTTTAGCAGCCTGTCCAAGAGGGTACCTGAAGCTTCTTCATCGTAGTTGCTGTGTGAACAGGAACCACAGTAATGATCTTCCGGATTATAGGAAGAGCTGCCACAATAGCCGCAGTAGTTATCATCTTTCTCTTTTTCCAATCGCAGAATGATTTTTCTGTCCGGGTGGTGTTTGATCAACCCTTTAATTGCAGGCCTTCCTTTTTCACGGATCACTTGCTTTACTGCCCTGGTCAATGTTTTTACATCCTTCGGAGGTGTTATACCGTAGCTGCGGACCAGTTGCCGAACACCTGGTGTGTTGCCTTTGATGATATAATCTATCCGCCCTTGTGCCTGGCGCTTTCTTTTTGTCTGTTGCATAGTGAATGGTTTAGCTGTAAACTAAAGCAGCCAAAGCGGGTATGTCCTGCTTTGGCTGCATCTGCTACCCGAAAGCATTTTCAGCCTTCTTAGCGCCTCTTTCTTATAGGCCTGCGCAAAGCTGGCTTTGGCCTCGGTTTGGGCTTAACCTTGGCAACTGGCCTTCTGCGGATTACCTTTTTGACTTTCCTGATGGGTCTCGGCGCAACGGTTTTCTTGCGGGTAAGGTCTATCTGGGGAAGTCCTGTTGTGCGTGGCGCCCGGCTCAGCTCTGCCACATTGTTTCCTTTCAACAAGTTGCCCAGGTTGGCCCTGGCCTTGATCGTGAAAGTAAACACCACGGTAACGCCATCCTTCACGGTGAGGCGAAGGGAATCCTGCCCGGTCACGTCCATCTCGAAATTGAAGTCATCAATTAAGGTCTGGGCGAAGTTCTGTGGTGAGGTGGCGTTTCGGGGTTGGTACACCCGGATCGTGTTCGATCCTGTTGCTGTCCTTCGTGTGATCTTTAGGACGTTATCAAACTGCAACGGATTGCTCACGCTCATTTTCATACCCGCGAGCTTGAAAGGAAAGGACTTGCTTTCCTCCCGCACTTCCTTGTGCGAGCTTTCTTCTACCGTTACTGTTACACCTGCGGGTTGGGGTGCTTCTTCGTTGGCACCAAAAATTACCGCTTCCGCATCTGCACCGGAAGTGTTTTTCACCACCACGGTAAGGGTTCGGTCGTTGGGGTCTATCTGGCCTATGGAAGTGGACTGGTAGCTGTCATAGTCGTCTTCATAGCCGGATAAGTATTCTACTTCCTCTTCCTCGTAGTCATCATCGTACGAGTCCTCGTATTCGTAACCTTCCAAACCGGTATCGAAATCGTCTTCGTACTCGTCATAATCATCATACATGTCTTCGGCTTCCTCTTCGAAGGCCGAAAGCTCATCTTCGTAATCTCTCATTTTTTGAGTTTTTTGGAATCACTGTTTAGTTAAATAGCCCCTTACTTTTTGGAGCTGGCAGCAGAATCCTTTTTCTGCTTCATTTTCTCTTTGTGCTTTTGCCACACGGGAGCGAGGGCGAAGGTGCCGATGGCCAATCCTCCCAGTAGTGCTCCGGCTACAATGCCGATCATTTTCCAATCAGTATCTTTCATGTTTCTATCTTTAAATGCTTCTGATTTCCGGGGTCTTTAAACCGTCTTTGTGATTGCTAAATTGGCAGCGTTTTAGAAGGATTCCTTGGCCATTTTTTGGCACTTGGAGCAAAATGGCGGCTTTATCGGGGAAATTGAAGAATGGAGAGGGTGAGGCCGGTGGGAAAAAATAACTTGAAACGAGGCAAAAATTTCCAATAATACTTACATGAAGAGCCTGGTTTACAAGAAAGACATATCTTTGAATGATAAACTATTGTAGTTCAAGCTCACATTAAATGAATACTACCGCTTCGGGGGAAAAGGTCGTTGTTTATGATGTATTTACACTATCAGACCTATATCTGGGTTCACTGCACTCAGCCTTTGACAACACGTCCATTACTTTGCAGGGTTTTTATTATGACAACAAAGGCAAAATGTACGGTAATGACCTTTATTATGACTATCTGCATGACAAGAAAGACAACCGGATAACCTTGAGGTTAAACAGTGACATTAAGGCTGCCTTACAGCACGGGGCATTTTATCAGCTTTGCGGATACGTGAACAGAAGCAAGTCCTTTAAAGATACCTCTTCTATCAGCCTGCTGTTTCATGTCACTAAAATTGAAAAGCATGAAAAGGATGTTCAGCTTATATCCGAAAAGGAATACGACATCATCAAGCAGCGCTACGATAGCGGTTTGTTTGATGTTGAATCTTTCCTGCTTGGAAAATTAATTGATGAAGAACACCCCTCCATTCTTATAGTTACTGGAAATGAATCAGTTGTTATGGGTGATTTGCTGGATCAGCTTGGCTATGACCAAAGCCGATACCAGCTTAGTGAGAAGAGGGTGAACCTTACTTCACAGGCAGAAATTCGTGAACTTTTGGAAACAGAGTCATCTTATGATCTGCTGGCTATTGTCAGGGGAGGTGGGAGCGGACTGGGTATCTTCAACGAGCTGGAGCTGTGTCGCTTTATAATCGAGAAGGGCGTACCCTTTATCACTGCTATAGGGCACGAGTCAGACAGAACACTTCTTGAGAAAGTAGCGGATAAGTCGTTTGCTACGCCTACTTCCCTTGGTGCGTTCCTTAAAAATATTGTGCGCACTCATGAGGACAGAAATGATGAGATTTATGAAAGGGAAAGGGCAATCGAGGTCTTGGAGCAAAATATGACTGCAAAAGTCGAAGGGCTGGAGCAACTTCTTCGTAAGGATAAGAAAGAGATGAACTTATGGAGGCTGGCTGCCATACTTCTGGCTTTCCTGGTAATGTATATGTTTTATTTCGTATTGCTTTGACAGCACTTAAACACCACTATTTCTAACAGACAATGGAGACTTTTTTTCAACACGCTGCTGAAGGCGAATTTGATACTGGAGGTAAAAATTGAGAACCCGATGAAAGGGAAAGGATATTTTACATATTAAGATAACGCTAAACTAATGACACAGTGGCACAACAACGGATACGTCATGGTGAATACCTCAAGCTAGAAAAATTTCTGTCCAGATGGTCTTTGGAAAAAGTTAAGCGGCTCACTTTACAGGAATATAGTGACACGAGGAATACCGATACTTTTACCTATTGGCTCGAATTTGGATCTGATGAACTTGGGCGGATAACAGGAGTTCATGCAAACAAATTTGGTATATGGAAAAGAAAAAAGGACGAGCCATTGTCATCCACATACTTGACCAACCATCAGTATGCATGGTATAGAAAATATGGGAACACTGAAGAGGACGCGTTCTCTAAGGTTTTGTCACTGGTAATCTTTATCATTGAGTCTGCTCAAACGGGTAATTTCCATCAAATTGACACTGTTGACATTCATGCATTTGTGAAATGGAAACTAGCATTTCTCTATTCCGGCTTCAAAATACTGCCAATATATAAACAAGGAACCCTTCGAGAAATAGCAAAGCAATTTGAACATCCTCACTATTATTCGGCACTAATATCTGAACTACATTCCTTTATTCTGAATAAAAAGGAAAAGGACGAGGACTTTTTTCAATTTGCGTGGAAGCACTACAGACTGGCTACACATGAGATGAAAAGAAATTACTATATCATAGGCTCAAAGTATGATTCTGTAGATATGTTCCCCGAAATGATAAGAAAAGGCGTCATTTCCATAGGTTATTTGGAAGGGTATGAGGTGGAGCATCTAGTAGGACAATCTCGTCAAAAAATAGACAAATGGCTCAACACTAATGTCCCCAATGATCACCCTCGAATCAAAACTGCAAAAAGGGCAGTAAGTTTCTTCTTGCAGTTAAGAGAAGGGGATCTTATAGCTGTAAAATCTCATGGACGATATGGGACATTGACTATTATTGGCTATGCACAGGTGAAGAAAATCAACGGTAAAATCTATCAATATGACGAAGAATTGAAGCATACAATTTTTGTAGACTTTATTGAAGAGGAAATAAATATTGAGACTGGTTTGAGTTACGGAGAGACAATACATAGAATTATCCCGGGACAAAGAGAAGGTCATTTTGAAAAAATATTTGGCAGTTACGCAATCAATGAGCAAGAATCAGACGAGGACGAAGATGATGATTTTACCGAAAAAAGCACAAAACCACATGTCAGAAGAACAAATGCATCCACGATTCTTGTAGAACAAGTTCATAGCAAATTGCAGAATGCATTTTGTAAATACCTGCGACAAAAATTTCCTGCTGACAAAATCAAAATGGAAAAAAAACAGGTAGTAGATGTATTCAGAAAAAGTGGGGATTCAGTATTCTATTATGAAATAAAACCATATAATTCCGCATTTAGTTGTATAAGGGTAGCACTTGGTCAACTGTTTGACTACTCTTTCTCAATTGATGGTTATGATAGTTTAAAGAAAAATATCATTGTAGTTGGCCCGAAAGAGCCATTAACTAAAGATTTGGAATTCATAAGCTATATCAAGTCTACTCTAAATATTAATTTTTACTATGAATGGTTCAATCATAAAGGAAACATCAGCCAAATCTATTAAGGGACTCACTAATCATTTGCTGCCATGAACTGCCGCCCTAAGATCTTCACTTAATCGTTTGCCTGATTCTTCGAGAAAGGTAAAAAATTGTTTTTTCCGGCTTGGATGGTGAAGGTATTTTCTCTTGAACCAGGATTCAAAACTAATGGGTATTCGTTTTTCTCTTTTAAGCTTATTCTCGATCTTGATATATTCATTAATGCAGGCCTTAAACTCACCGATGTTCTCTTTTAAGAACTCCATTCCCAAAATTAAACTGTCAATACTTATCACAATCAAAGGCTTGATTTTTAATTTTTTACCGGACTTCTCAACCTCCTCCATAAACCATCGGTTTAGAATCTGATTCACACCCGGAGTAGTCAAACACCGATCCTGAACCACCAAGATTGGGTAAAAAGTGAGCTTTTTTAATTTGGCATTTGGATCAAACAGATGGTAATTTGATTCATAGTTTAAAATAAAGTCAGCTAGTTGCAAAACTGCGGATCGTTTCGGCTTCTTCTGGTTCTTAGTTTTTAAATACAGCTTATCCTTTAATTCGCTGATTACTTCTTCTGGATTGTAAGAAGTTTTAGCAAGATCCGCTATGAGCGTATCTTTATATTCAAAGACAAATACATCGTTCCATTTCCGGGTGTAGTGATCCGGCTTATTTTCCGCATTAGTAAATACAGGGTTGGTTTCCTCCAAGTTTATAGCCTTTGGTTCAGAAAAGATTTCGTTTACATATTTTGTGCATAGCCACTCTTCAAAAAAAGCTTTTCCCAGCTTAGACTTTGTTAAAGAGGGGTCAATCTTCACTGCCTCTCCAGTTACGTCAAAATAGAGTGTCTTATAGATCTTTTCGAAGGTAAAGTCGCGAAAAAGGCTTAGATAACCATCTTGGGCATACTTTACTAAGGGGAATTTTTTTAGAAGCTTAAAATTGTCTTCAAGTTCTGTGAAAACCTCACCCGAAACGAAAGTATCAAAAAATTTCAGGTCCACTTTCTTTTCATTTCCTGAGTTCACTCTTACTCTAAAATCTCTCATGAAGCCCCAGGTAAAGCCGCTGAGTTTTAATGGATATTCCTCCCATTTATTAAGTCCCCTTGTTCTTAAAAAACTGCCGAGAGCATTGCCATAATTTGATTTAAGAAATAGAAAAAACTCTACAGATTTCTTAAATTCCACATGATAGGTGTAGATGTATTCCAAGCTTTCATACTCATATGTGCCAATTCTATCAGTGACTTGATTTATTATTTGATTTTCATAGTCATCATTAGGGGAAGTTTTTAACTTATCTATTCTCTTATGAGAGAATGTTAAATATCCTTTTAAAAATTCAAGGCTCAGTTCAGAGTGGAGTAAGTCACGTTGCTCTTGTTTTGCCTTCTCATAGTCGAAGATTCCATTTTCGAATATCTCGTGAGCGTATTTTGATAGCAGATGTTCCATAACCATAAATGAGGTATATGGTGTAAGCCATACGTATTTTATCTTCCTGCTTTTTCCATACTCTTTCAAAGCGTAAAGATTTTGTTTTGCAATAATGTTACTGGCGGGCAATATTATTGCATCAAGTAGCTCAAACTGGCCATCTCCCTCTGGGCCAGTGGCGTAAAAGAATAATGAACTGTTGACCCACTCTACCAAACTTATTAGAATTCCACGTTTTGGAAGGTCTTTGAAATACTCATCAACAGTGCGCATTTCTTCATTAAATATTTCATCGAATCGAATAAATGTTGTCTGAAGAACCATACTGGATAATTAAAAGTAAGATCATTTTTTTTGTTGACGCAATACCCGGCAGAATGAGCTGAAAAACTTTGTCCATCAGTCCAACGGTAAGGATTTGCTTTTCATAAAACCAACGGATTACAAATCCAGTAAAGCTAGTTCGGATAAGTTCGCCTGTCAATACCCAACCTTAGGTATATTCAATATAGTAGACATTTGTATTGCTAATATTTTTAGTAATTGCTAGATTTGAAGTTATGAAGTTGGAGCCGGGATTATATAAAATAGCAGATAATTCACCTATTAGTAAGTGCTATTATCTACATGTTTACTACGAGGGGAAAAGGAAGCATTTTCAGCTAAATCACTATCATCCTGAGAAAGCAGATGACTTTGGTGTATTGCCATTAGAAGGGTTCCGTTTTGTCAAACGCTTAAAGCATCCTTTGGATGTCAGGAAAGTAAGGATAACCATAGAATGGCAGGATGGGGATGACGATACCTTTCAGGTTTCTATGACCAATGTTCAGATGATTCGTATATTGTTTGAAAAATTTCCGGAGATCGCTAGAGCCGCTGGAGCAAATCTTAAGCCTGGAAAAAGAGCCAATTAAGAAAATGCTCCCATTTTTAATTGTTTGGTCGAGATCGTAAAAAAGCTAATCCTTTTTCTGTCACATGGAACTCAAAACATTTACTCCCTGACTGCTCAACTCTGATAAAGCCATGCTCCTTACAATAATTAATTGTATCCTGGGCAGTCCTTGAAGCAGATGCCAGTGTATCTGCAGGAATTAAAATGTAACCAGAAGATTGAGCCAAATCTCCCGGTGCTGATTGAAGTAGCTTTATTAACTCAATAACTGTTAAACCCTCTTTTAATCGTTGGCCTATGTTGATCATAACAACGAAAATAAGGATTTTGCCAGTACTAAAATGAATAAGAGTAAGTCAAAGTTGCCGTAATCTCACTAAAATTAGTTGCAGCCTCTCCGGTTTTGTTCAGGTAGATCAAATTTAGGCCTAGTCGATGACTCCCTGACCACTTTTTCTTTACTGCTTCATCCGCAAGACCTTTCTGTGCAACATTTTCAGGCAATGTTTCTCCTGTTGTCGTACTGTGCTCCCGATTTTCTTCTTTGATTTCCTCTTCCTTCTTTCTCAGTTTTTCCGGGGTCAAATTTAGCCCCAGCCGTACCGTTAGAACCTTTGAAGACGGATTATCTGAATACTCCTGCATGTTATAGGAGGTGGCCAATGTACTCCGTAGCGCTTTTTTCCACATGGATTTGGTTACTGAAATATTGGGGCCGATGGTGGTTGACTCAGCCATGCTTAATTCACTACGGTACATGCTTACCCCGCTGGATATACTCAAGCCAGAAGCGGAAACCATATACCTATAGGCAAGGTTACCATTGTAAAAATACGAGGTATTGGTTTCGTTTATCTCATCGTTCTCATCACTTGACTCCTGGTATGAGCCTGTAAACAATACGGACTGCTTATTCTCTCTTGAACCAAACGAATAGCCTAATGACATGGAACCATTTTTATTGACCTGATAAAAGTTAAGCGTGTCCAGGTCGTTTTGAAAGAAAGGGTCAAATCTTGGTCTTACATTGGTAAAGGTGGTGAAGTTGGAATAGGTGGCGTTGATATTCCAATGCTGATCAGGAATATAGTTGGCATTGAATGAAGCAATTACTCGTTCAGTAGAACTTACTTCTGTTTCTTCCAGGTTGTTCTTTTGCGTTCCTACATTAGCTCCAAGGGTCAATTTATTTTTCAAAGCCCTGACAGAGCCGCTGACCGTTAAGTTTTCCAGATCATCGTTAAAGAAATAAGCGCCCAAGGTATTAAAGCCGGGGTCGATTCTCTCGTAATTCAACTGCAATACATAGGTATTGCCATTGTAGGCTATGCTGGTATTAAAAGCATTGTTAAACTGGCTGGATGCCCTTGCTGTAAACAATGGTGTTTGCGCCAAAGTATTACCAGCATCAACTTCTTCACTTCGGATATCATGTGTTAAGGCGCTGGTAGCATATTCCATGTTGAGGCTGACCCTTTTGAACAATTGCTTTCTACCAAGGAAACTGATCACTAGGTTTTCCTTCGGTAATACCTCGTTTTGTACAGGCACGTATGGTATAGACCCCACCTCATCTTCCGCTTTGAATATAATCACTTCAAGACTATGTGCCTGATCATGATAACCAGCCTTCATACCATACCCCATTCTTTTGAAAGCTGGCAAGTTGGAGGTAACGGCTAGTGTATCTTCCGGTACTGCTTTATTCAGTTCTCCATACATGGCACTGAACTGCCACTTGCCGGGCGTAAGCTCTACGCCAGCCCCTAAAAACACATGGCCTGCCAAGGTATATTTTGAAAAATTCATACTATTGTAGCCCAGGTAAGCCTTTACCCACTTGTATTGCGGAGTAATGCCATACCGGTTAAAGGGCTGGCTAAAACTTCGGTTTTGGTTGCTAAAACTGAAATTAAAAGGAATACTCCACCCGTAGATGTCCAGGTTCAGGTTTCCCGTGGTAAACCAGTTAAAAGGGTCTCTGCGATTCTCAATACCCGAGGCATTGTAAAAAACACCTGATGCATTCACAGAACCCGAAACCTTGACCGGCTCCTGCTCTTTGAGGTTGTCAAGGTTTTGGGTTTGAGCTATGAGAG
The DNA here is from genome assembly GCF_009711405.1 of Fulvivirga kasyanovii. GTDB lineage: Bacteria > Bacteroidota > Bacteroidia > Cytophagales > Cyclobacteriaceae > Fulvivirga > Fulvivirga kasyanovii. The sequence continues at coordinate 48,459 of NZ_SMLW01000676.1, forward strand.
GCAGAAGAAATACTGATATAAAGAGATAAAAACGGATCATTGAATTTTAGTAAATGGTAACCGTGTGATACTTCTCGGTGATAAGAGTATCTCCCTCGGGGTCAACTACTATTGGAGTGTATGTACCCGGAAGTACATCTTCTATTAAGTATCCAGCCTGATAAAAATCTATAAAATCCTTCCTTCCCGGCACAATCGTGAACTCTTCAAGAGGTATGGGGTCTCCGTTCAATGGCACTAATGTAAATGAAAGGACATCTGGTGCATAGGAGCTAAAATAAGATACTGCAAGGGTATCCGGACGTTCCATATCAGAATTAATAGGTAGAGGCATGTACGATTCTAAAACCGATACTTTATTTTCTCCAGCCGCAAGTTTAAAGTGAGCAATATCGAAAGTTGCCTCAAGACCAAGAGATTTGCTCCCCAAACTCAATCTTGGCAACTCTATAGTATCCGACTCAAGGGGAAGACTAATGTTTCTCCCTCCAACGCTAAAATATCTTGCTGAGTCCAAAAACGACCGATCTTTGAGTACCACTGTTGCCCCATACCATTGCCCCACCTCTTTATCAATTATTTTGGCTATTGTGGTGAATTTGGGAGTCATGAATGTCGTATCGAGATGGGTTGTATTATCCTTCTCATTTACAATCTTTAGGTTAAATGCCGTTTCAGGAGACAAGTCGTAAGGCAAATCCACTGTCTCGGTATAACCATGAAATTTAATAAGCTGCTTGTTGTCTATTAATACGGTTAGGCTATCCTCAAAATTAGACGCAGTAATCGTTAGCCATTCACCCGGTAGGTATGAGTTTAGCCCTATTTCGACAGAAGGGGTCGTATCCATCGGATATGGCCACCCTTCATCTTCTGTACAAGAGGTTAAAGCAGATAGGAATGTAAGACCAATAGAAAAAAATAGTAAAAAGTGTTTCATTGTATTTGTTTATAAAAGTTGTCTTTTTAAGTTATCTATATCTGGAAACAAGAATACCATCACTTGAAATACAATATCTGCCTCCGAATCTCCATAGATCAAAATAGTGATCAAGATTTACAGTCGTTTTAAGTAATGGCCGTCCTAAATACCATACCATGTTATAATCGGTAGTTAGACCATAAAATGCCTCAAATAATGCATATACTTTTTTTTCGGTGGAATATTTTAATTCCGATATGGTGTCACCCACTAAAGCCATGTATTCTTCATACTGCCAATCTGTAATCTGGGACTTGCGCACAGATTCAATGTCATCTATGTAATTCACAGGCTTAGCCAGAAACTTAAGTAATTCCTCTTCATCGATAAATTTCTTCTTTTCCTGCACATCTTTGAAAGTGCTATCTATTAGAAATGTTGCCATATCGTCTGGCTCTTCCAAATCAATAGTTTGCGTAGTGTTTCTTAATCTCAATTTCAGATCTTCACTATTTCTAAAATATTTAAAAATGGCATCCAACTCTACATCTGATCTATATCCATTATCAGCATCACCTTCAAAAAACAAAGTGTAAAAATGTGATATGTCAAAATCTACTTTTCCTTCGCAGAAGTTTATCCATTCAATGAGTTGTTTATCCATATTTGTTTACTTGAAATGAGGGGAGAATAGCAAGCCAAAAAAATTAATCTTCGAAATAGTGTCCCTCAGCATCAAATCTTATAAGAAACTCTTCCAGAGAATCTGCAATTTTTTTGTCAAAATAATAAATCGCATTTTTCCCGTCTGTTTCTTTCTCAGCAATGAGTAAGTATATGCCCTCATTCACCTCAAAGAAAATTAGCTTATCACGATATTCTTCTTCCTCGTATAACTCCAAGTCTGGATCATGCTCATAAAAGTCTTCTCTTAAGTTTATACTTGCCACCTGTAAAGGAGACATAAGCCGATTAAAAGAATTTGTATCCTCTTTGTTTAAAAATCCATAGCCCACATCTCTATAAAAATCCTTAAGCTCACTTGGTAATCCATTAGCAAGCTTGTAGTTTGCTTCTTCGATTTTCTCCTTGTCAACAGCAAACAATCTGTGCTTAGACGCTTCATCTGAATTTACATACTTCTTTAAAAAATCGTATTTTGCCATAGCTCATTATTCAAATAGTTCGTTAGAGCATGCATGCCTCCTTTATTTTTATTCGGTGTTTTCACAGAGCAAACTTTCCATCACCTATAGAAACTTAATTCTGCCATATTCTTGAGTTTCAAAGCCATTTAAACCAGCTAAATGTAGATTATCTTTAAGCCGCTGGCTTATTAGTGGTATGTGAAAGAAATCTGTTATGGCTAGTAAATCAAATTCAGCAGCCGATTCATCAAAAACTACTTCCTTAATTTGCATGCCTTTTTCAAAATTCAGGCTCTTTTTTAGACTAGCTAAATTGTCCCTTGATACAAAACTATGTTCAGTCAATGTCTTTCCACTAATTTTTTGGTACACAATAACTCGTGACAAATCTTTTTCCAGGTAATGCCACATGTCAAAGACAAAATGGAACCAGTAGTATTCCAGTGACTTATTATTATGAAATATTTCCACCTTATAAGCCCGGTAGTCCGGCAACTTGTGGCTTTTAAGAACTTCTAAAAAATGTTCATCTATCAAAAAGCCAAAAGGCAATGGTGACCTTTCGAGAAAGTTTGTCACATTAGCCTCTGGATGAATTTCAACTTTGTATTGAGGTACAAAGTCAGCGAATTCATTCCAGCGAACTTTTCTGAAAGAATTTTCTCCATCTGGATTATAGGTTAACATACTTTTCATCTGTGGATAATGTCCTATAACCTCTAAATTATCAGTAGATCCTATGGTAAAATATCTCATCTAATTAATCCCTAATCGGGGGTTTATTTCAAATTTAAAGTAGTCATTTAGATTCTTATGAATCGAGTTTTTTGCCTTAAAAATCTCGTTTTTAAGTTCGGGTATCAATTGCTTCTGAACAAATTCATTAGCTTCCGAAAAACTGTATCCCGCAAAATCATTTTGAAAATCATCAAGTCGTTTCTGAATAAATTTATCATATGCTGGATGGTTTTGATGGAGACCTACTTCTAAAGCTTCATCATAATGTTCTAATCCTAGAATACTCTCAGGCAGGTTAGGGTGAAAGCCATCTCTAGCTGCTGCTTGAATAACAGAATGATCTGTTTTACCCAATGGAATAACGTGATGTGCATCTACCCCAGCGCTAGTACCTAAGAAGTTCTTTATTTGACGTCGAAGATTTGATTTGGCAGCATCGGAATAAAAATCTATATTCCCATTAATCACTGACCATTTTAGCACCATTCTTTTGCTTCCAAGTACAACTGTTCTTGTTACTTCTGAAATACCTTTCGAAAGGTCATTTGCAATATTATACCTTCTAACTCCATTAATAAGCCCCTCGGCAAATTCGTCCAATGATTTTATCCCTACATTACCTGCTGCATCCTCGACAATTTCTAAAGTACCTTTGAAAATATTCTTGCTATCATCAATGATATATTTAACACCAGCCAGTTTAGCCAGTACCCTTTCTACATCATACCGCCAATAAATGTCCACAATTACGTCCTTAACTATTTTAAACACGTAATCTTTTCCATTTTTAGCAAGAACTATAATTTCATTTGAGGCCTTGACAGCAAATTTAAGCCCCGCAGCCTTCGCAGCATTTAATGCTCCAATTGTTGCTTTGCTCAGAGCCGCGAAGTCTATGACTTTTCCAGCTATTTTCACAACCAATCCGGTTACAGCTACTTTGGCTAGAGCCTCAGCAGGAATAACATCCAACACAGCAAGCGCCTGCTCCCAACCAGCCAGTTCTTCTTTTGTTCTGTAGTGTTTACCCGTTACCCAACCATATATGGCCGGTGCTCCTGTTGGTGCGGTAACGATGTCTGCAACAATCTCGGCAAAGCCAACTTCCCATCCCTCACCACGGGCGATTCGGTCATCCTTAAGCCTAAGCCAGTTGATAGTATACTCTTTAAAAGATTCAACTGTAACCTGATTTGCCTCCCAATAGGGCACCTTATAGGTAAAAGCAAGTAATTCGAATGTGGCCTTTTCGCTTAGCTCATCAGAAAATGTCCACTCCATTTCAGTACTGAAATCCTGGCTAAATACAAGGTCGGCTTTGACTTCGCTAAATGTCTGGTAGTGGTATGACTGGGTATTTTCATATCCTTGACGGTCAAGGTATTCCTCCATTATAATTGCCGCCTTTTTCCAATGAGGATACTCCCAAAAGAAGTCTCTCCAGAAGGATTCTTCAAGATGATCATAAATAACCTTTTTACTGGTTTCCCATTCATCTTCACTAAGTTGGTCTTTAAATGCCGTTTCCTTATCAGTTATTTGACCGATAATCTCTTGAAACTTGTCAGCGTCTGACGGGTCTGCATTTATACTTTCCTTTAGCTTACCCGGTGATTCCATCAATGTCGGTATTGCTTCATCAACCAAGCCTTCCAGCACAAATGCTTTGTCTGAAAAATAGTCCGAAAGAAGAAGCATTCTAATTTCCTCTTCGCTCAATGGTCCCTTTCCATTGGTAGCTAACCAATTATTGATCTCGACTGATAATTCTTCAAGGACTTCAACGATAAGCTTTTCCTGAACATCCAATGGCTGTTGGTTATCTGAATTTCCAGTGTTATCTGAATTTTCTCCACTGGAAACATTTCCATTTTTATCAACAATCCAAATATCACCAGAGCTGTCAGTAAACCTGACATCCTTCTTTTCCCCGGTTTCGGGATCAACCGGCTGATCGTAAGTATGTGTTGTTCCATTTTCATCGGTCACGGTAATTACCCCATCATCACCCACTGTCACATCACCAATCTCACCATCATAGGTGATATCCTCACCGTCAAAATCATCCTCAGAACCATCATCCTCACCGCCAGAACCATCCTCCGTATCGGTTCCATCGTCATCATCTTCACCTTCCCAATTCTCAATTAAACCATCTATACCATCCGAAAGGGCAACGACTTCACCGGCCACTACCTGGTAGAGTTCGTTCACCCGGATGTTGTCAAACTTCACGGCTATATTGAAGCCAAGGAATGGTGTTTCAATTGATCCGTAGCCTGAAAACACGCCATCTCCACCTGTCACTTTGGTAAGCCTCATTTTGAAGTCACCCACGGCAAACACTTCTCCACGGATGGCAGATATGAGTGGTGTAGTATTTAATGGCTGTTGCAGGTCTTGCGGATCTCCGCAGGCAAAGACACGTGGCGGATAGGTGGTAAATCTTTTAGTTTCTGTCCATGAGCTGACAAATGCCCCCCTTTTACTACCTATGCGTACTTCATATTGTGTCTGCGGCATCAGGTCTTGCAGTACTACATACATGCTGTCCGCCAGTTGCGCATCAGGCGGGAGCTGTAGTTCTTCCACAAACCATTCAGCCTGTGCATTGTCAGCCAGCCTGTATTCTACGGTATAGCCGTCAGGCTCCAATGAAGGTGTCCATGAGGCCATACCCATATTTTCAGTGATTCCCCAGGCTCTGAATTCACTCGGTTCTGGCAACGGCACTTCATCCTCTGCTACTTTGAAGGTACACACCTTGCTGTAGCCATTGTTTTTGAATCTGTCACGCCCACCAAGGTCTATGGCCTGCACCTGCCACACGTATTCCATACCAGGAATCAAAGGAGGTTCAGCTACTCCATAAAGGAGGCTGGTCTCGGCAGTCTGTATTTCGTAGATAGGGTTGCTGCTTAATACAATGTCTGCCGGGTTTCTTCCTTCCGGCCTGATCTCATACAACCTGAAAATATAATCTGTAGTAAAGCTTGAGTTAGGTGATATGGCCATTGGTGTCCATTGGAAGATCACCGACTGTTGCATTTCGTTTAGCTTTAACTCTGCCGCACATGCAGGCTGGTTGAGCATGGGTGGATCAGGGCGTACCAGCCATAGGTTTTGACAACTTTGCTGCGATAGTTGTATTTCCGGGTGTTGGTAATCGTAAACAGTAAAGCAGAACTGGTAAAAACCTTCCGGCAGCCTGCCATACCTTTCAAATTCTGATTTGCTGTAGCCACTGAAAATCAGGTTACGACTTTCGAATAAAGGGGCAAGATCGGCAGCATCCAGCCAGGTAGAAAGTCCACCCTCGATGGTAACAGGCGGAGGGTTATATGCAGGGGATGTTTCTATTCTTACCCCCTGCCCTTCAATAACAAGTCTGATACGTACATCATATACCGGCTCGGTAAGGTCTCGCAGGAACAAATTAAGTTTCAACTGCTCTGATCCCGGAGCCACATAATCGCTGATAAAAACAGAATAAGGGGGTGCTATCTGCGTGGTAGCATTTACCGGATACACCTGAGAAAAAGTAGGGTTAGCTATCCCCAACAGCATGTACGCCACCATGAAAAGGGCAACGGTCAGGGAGTGCTTATGTCTGATTTTTTGGTTTTTCATCTTTGTCATTTGTATCATTTGTTCACCAGCACTTTTATCACGGTTTCTTCATCTCCGCTCACTGCCCTGAGCAGGTAAACACCACTTTGTTGATCAGAAAGGTCGAATGAGGTCGTATAGAAATTACGCCCTGAAAACTGCTTTTCAGTCACCATCAATCCATACATGTCGTATATTTCAAGTATCAAATCTGCACGCTGGTGCAGCTCTAAAGCCACTTCAAATTTGCCTTGATTGGGGTTCGGGTACACCTTCGCAGTTTTGATCCCTATCTCTCCAAAGAAGATGCGGCCATTATTTGGTTTCTCGTCCTTGTTGTAAACTTTGATGGTCTTGGTCTGGTGGTCAACGCAACCGCCAAAGTATGCCGTGAAACCAATTTCATATTCTCCGGCCTGACTGTAAAATAGCTGGGGGTGTCCTTCCGAAGCGTCAATTACTTTTATATCACCTCCAAAGTACCATTCCACGCTATCCGGTCTGGGATCGGTCACATCGACCAGTACTACAGTGTCCCCGGCTTCCAGTTCTGTAGCGGTGAGGAAATTGACATTAAAAAGCACATCGGAACGCTTCAATTCAAACTGCTCGCTCATCACGCAGCCGTTAGGCAGGCTTACTTCGGCGGTATAAATTCCTTCCTGCTCAATGGTGATCCGTGCATCGTTGCTGGTAAAACCGTTGGGTGAAGACCAGAAGTATTGAGCGCCTACAGCATCATAGGTAACGTCAATTGTATAGGTTTGCCCCTGACAAAGCGTAGCTTCAGGTTCAATGTCAATATTGTCCGGTTCGGTGATTTCATATTCACCCTGGGTTATACACCCTTCGGCATCGGTGACGGTGAGGGTATAAGTGCCTGGCGCCAATGATGCCACGTCTTTAGTGGCTGCACCATGAGACCATGAATAAGAATACGGTTCAACACCTCCCTGCATGGTGGTTTCGATATGCCCGTTATCATAGGTATAGCATGAGCTATTGACTACTGTAGCTCCTAGCTCCATAGGGTTGTTTAACTCTATGATAGTGACCTCTGTAAATGTTTCGCAGCCGTTAAGGTCTTTAACTCCTAGTGTATATGTCCCCGAAGTGAGTGATGCAAAAGAAGGCTCTGCAACATAGGCACCTCCATTGATATTGTACTCATATCCTGCAACACCACCGTTTGCGACCATTGTAATACTACCACTGTTGTCCCCAAAACACTTTACATCAGTTTTGTTTGCCAGTGACAATCCGAGTACTTCCGGCTCAGGGAGGTTTAGGATTTTTTCCACTACGCAGCCGTTAGCATCTTTGATATAAAAGGTATGGTCTCCGGCAGCAAGGCCGCCGATAACGGGTGCAGTTGCAAAAGCTTCGCTATCGACACTGTACAGGTAGGGAGAATCAGAATTAAAGGCTATACCGCCTGAACCTGTCAAATTCACCTCCCCATCTGCACCTCCAAAGCAGCTTACACCATAGCCATTCCTGGAAGTGATGGAAAGCTCCAAATCCAAAGGTTCATCAGGTGCAAGGAACTCTATGGCATCTGGATAAACCGTTTCACAGCCTTCAATATCTATTACCTTGATGTGATAGGTGGCAGGGCCGAATTGTTTGTTTTCATCGTAGGCTGTCCAGGTGGTCTGGTTATCATCGGAATAATACCAGGTAAAGTCTCCCCAGCCACCTGACATGTGTGGAATAATGGCTCCATCTACTTCTCCGAAGCATTCCGGGCGCTCCACGTCTACAGCATCTATAGTAAGTATTTCAGGTTCTTCTAATTTATAGCTTTGAGAACTTTTAACACATCCGTTACTATTGGTAACGGTGAGCTGATAGATTCCCGGAAACAAGCCAGTCAATGACATGGACTGGCTTTGGTTGCCACTCTTGTAGCTCGCCCCGTTCCATTCCCATTGAAAAGTATAGTTACTCAAAAGCCCTTCGGCAGATACGGTTAGCTGTCCGTTGTCAGATTCAAAACAGGTAATGTTTTTCTGTGTAACATTGATCACCATTTCGTCTGGTTGGGTAAGTGTAACCAAACCGGGAACCTGATATTGATCGGTACAGGCAGCATCGTTTTTAATGAACATTTCATAGTCTCCGGGTTCCAGCCCGGTAAATTGTCCGTTGCTGTTCGTTATATCATTGCCGGAGTCGACATGTCTGATCCTGTATATATATGTATTAAAGCCGCCTGAGCCACTAAGTTCAATCCTTCCGTCAGCAGCATTGTAGCAGGAGATGTTTTGTTGATCAACTAATGTAGCCGCCAATGGCACCACCGCCTCAACCGTTTCTGTCTTCTCAAAAGGTGTACAGCCGGACTGCTCTACGTCATTAACTTTAATAGTATACGCACCTCCCGGCAAGCCAGAAAACGTGTGGCTCGTAGAGGTGGTATTCAACTCTTCATCTACCAGTTGATTACTATCATCATAAAGGCGGTAGTTGAACTTTCCTGAACCATCAAGCACGTAACTTCCATAGGCTTTATCGTAGCTGGCATCAATAGTAATATGGCCGTCAGGTTCATTGGCGCATTGTGGAGCCGTAGGTTCGCTCGTTGCTGATACTTTGGCGGGCTGTTCTATGGTTATGTCATGGTTGTCCTGCTTTAAACAACCATCAGTAACTGTCACCTTGTATTCTCCAGCTTTCAGTCCGGTAAAACTACCTTCACGCACTGCTCCCCCAACTTTAAAGGTACCTGCGTTATTAGAAATAGAGTAATTAAAAGGTTCCTTACCTCCGGCTACGGAAAAACTCACACTGCCATCACCACCTTCCGGACATGAAACATCATCAGGATTCATGGTTATGAATGCGGGAAGTGCGATAGCGTCCACTGTTTTTACGGCAGAGGTTGCACAATTACCCAATGCACCCCCAATATTGGCGATATAAATGTATAGTTTGCCGGGAGGCACTCCTGTAATGGTGTAATTAGTCCCGCTGAATGTGCCACTCACTGCTCCTATGCCCACACAGCTATCATCTTCCGGGTCTGGGCATTGCCCGGTTTGAACAAAATATCTGTAGCTGCCCAATCCCTTAACGTTGGTAAGTTGTATTGTGCCTGTTTTAGCTCCTTGACAAGAAGGCGTTACTGATGCTATAGTAAATGTCGGTGCCGCTGCGGATATATCAACTCCTACAACATTGGAGTAGTCACTGGTTGAGTTGTCTGCTTTTGCCCGCGCACGGATCTCAACCTTTGTATTTCCATTACTTTTTACTTTTGATGAGATTCCGGGTATCGACCCCAGATGTATCATTACCGTATCTTTTTGGTTGGTAAGTTCTTGGGCAATGTATGCAGACGCAGGAAGTGCCCTCCATGCCAATTTCTTTTTTACTGTGCAGATAGTGGGTGGTTCATCACAACAAGGATTATTACCCCCATCAATGGGTGCCGCGTTTTGAATCGCGCCAAACGGATTTTCTATCGCAAGGGGTGTTCCTCCACTACATGGACCGCAATAGGCCGGATTAGGAACGCATTCCAGGTATTCGGTTTCTTCTCTGTTTATCAGGTATTCATAAGTATAGGATACATCCTTACTAAAGGCCGGATTTACTTTCACATCCATATGAATGTAATCATTAAGACATTTCTGAGCCGGTATTGCTAACTCTGAAAGTATCGGGGTAGGCGTGGTATATTGCACTGTAATCTCCGCTCCATATATCCAGTCATAAATGGCTATCGGGGCAGCACAACTTGGAATGCTTCTTAACTGGTTAACCCTGTTGGTGTATGCTGTAATAGATGTGTACATCTCCCTGCTAGGAGAACAGTTTAGCATATACATCAGGATGTATATCTTATTAGCCGAACCCGCTGTATACTGTAGCGGGTAAAAGTTAAATTTAATCGGGCCAATTTTAGCATCATCATTATCGCCGCCACCTCCGCCATCATACTCGTAAGCCCTGTAATTGATATAAAAATTTTGAGGGGCGTTGGTATAACTGCCATTATATAGAGTAAGGCTGGTATTGTACCATGTGGCTTCTGCACCTCCATCAACGGCTAGTTCTGGAGAGGCGGCATCATAAACAAATCTATGTTTATATTCGGGGCTGCCGTTACTACCATCGCCATAGTAACCAATCGTCTTTGTTACACGCACGCTCATGTGCCCGTTGGTGTTCTGCGCTGAGGCCAGGGGCATTATGAACAATAGCCCTCCAAAAATTAAAGCCGCCTTTTTTATCATTTTAATATTGAATTTCAATTTCATCGCTTACAGGGCTTTCTTCGCCATTTTTATCAATTACCTTAAATCTGTACTTGTAGATACCTCCAACTTTTAGCTGGCGGTCTGTAAATGTCTTTTCTCCATTATCAATCCTTGCGTACTGTCTCAGGGGGCCATTGTTCTCACTGCGGTACACGATCACTTCATCATAACCTGTCGGGTATTTCCAGCTTAGGTCGATCTGCTTTTTCTCCCTGTCTACCTGATGGCTGATTTTAGAGATGGCAGGAAGGGACATTGCCAAAGGCTGCGCTGAAAATTGGGTAGCCTCAGAAGCCAGGTTGTCATCGTCAACGGCCATCAGTGAGTAGTCATACCTGGAACCGGTATCTGCCAATTCATCCATGAAAGAGGTGGAATCTTTTGGGAGCAGAAATTCTTTCCAGATGGTTGATCCTGTCTTTTTTCTAAAGAGCTTGTAACCGGCTATATCGGTCGCAGAGGCAGGGTACCAGTCTATGAAAACTGTACCTTCACCGGGTGTGACACTTTTTAATACGGGTTGATCGGGTGGTACAATGTCTGGCCTTTTCAATACCAGGGGCTTGGCATAGTCGGACTGATTATACCTTCTATCCTGAGCGGTAACAGTGTAAATTACTTCTTCTGTCAATGTTTTTAGATTCACACTGTCTGTAAAGCCTGTTGAGGTCAGTGCTTCTTCGGTAACCTGTATGTATTCTTCTTTCAGGGCGTTTGACCTAAATACCCTGTACCCATAAAGGTCTTCCTCTTTGTTGGCATCCCATGAAATGGTTACAATGCCTTTATTATCCACTTTGCCTTTCAGACCAGCCGGTACGGCTGGAGGTATGCTATCTTCTAACTGTACCATTGCCGGGAAAGACTGCCTTACTTCACCATGTTTGCCATAGGCTTTAATTATATAGTAGTTCACCTGCATGGGCTGGCTGTGCTGAAAGCGCATTTCTGTTGGTGGTATTTCACCACTGACCTGCTGAAAAGGGCCACCTGCTTTCGGACCACGGTCTACTGTGAAGTGTTTGACCTGTCCGATAAGGTCTTGAGCAAATTTCCAGGTAATGTTTACCGTTCCATCCTTCATCACTACGGTTTCAGCAATTACAGGTATGGCATCACCCAGGCTCACATAGCCCTGTCCGGCCACGGGTATGGAAGGTGGCCCTTTTTCTCCGAAAGGGGTTATCCCTATTACCCTGTACTGGTAGGTAATGGAGTTGTCGGGAATGGAATCCATGTAATACATCTTTTCCAATGGCCCTGAGCCTTCTTTTTTCAGGCTGAAAAATTGCAGGTCGTCTGTCAGTCGGAAGGTTTTACCTCCATCGTCAGAGCGTTCTACTACATAGGAAGAATAAATACCATCAAGGTAGAAGGTATTCCAGGATATGCTCACACTATGGTCACCGAAGGTAGCTTCTACTTCCGAAGGTTTAGGTAGTGGCTTTGGTTCTGTGTACGTAATCCTGCTGCTTCCCCGCTCTACTTTATAGTTTTCCAATTGCTTGTTCAGTTCTACACGATAGACATAGGTGGTGCCTTTTACTGCTGTTTTGTCTACCCATCGTAAGGCCATCGCCTCGGCTGTTGGTGCCGATACATCGGCTGCCAGCAAAGCAAAACTGAACCTGTTCTCTTGTTCTGCGGCTGCGTTCACAAAGGAGGTAGCTCCTTCTCCGGGGTCGGCCAGTACAAAGTCTTCTCCATATATAGCCTGGGCTGCTATGGCTGCCCATTTATCACGGTTGGCCACGCCTTCCCAATCAGTTTCGGGCAGCACGTACAAACCACTTGGGGTCAGGCTTACTTTTTCCGAATATCCCAGAGAATCGGACGGGTTCAGGGTGTATCTGGTGAGCGTATAGCCGTAATCATTGGCTAACTGCCATGCCACTGGTGTGGTGGGTGCCCAACGTATGATCACTCCATCATTGACTGAGGTGGTGATCACCTTAATAGCAGCTTTTTCCTGTCCATTAGCTGCCAGTGCTGTTGTAAGCGCAAGTGCAGCGATATAATATTTCAGTCTCCTCATCCTAGAATTTGATATTGTAGTTTCTGGTTGTTGTCACTTTGCCGCCCGGCAGTACATACATGATCTTAAAGCCGTAGTCCTGATTTGAAAGCAGGTTGGTATAGTTGGTTTTCAACAGCTTTCGGATACCCACTGGCTCGGTATGTGGGCCATCCAGATATTTGTTGATAGCCTTGTTGGTCAGCTCGTGGTAATCACGATAAGTGAAGTATTCAAGGTCGTAAGTAAAATATACTGTGCCTGGTACTGCTGAACCAACAACTTCGTTTTCGCCCACCTTTAATTCCCTATTGTACTGGAATATGTTCATAGCCCGAAGAGGTGGTATACCTTGAGGTCTGTCCGTGGATTTCCAGTCACTGATAATGATTTCATTATCGGGAGGGTAATGCTGGTAAAGGTGTGGGTAAATGTGTTTTTTATACCAGTCGTTGCCGGTTGTTGCTTCCAACTGCACCAGTGGTTTCGCTTCTTTCCATCCATAGATTTCTGAATGGTCAAGGATCTCATCACTATCAAATGAATAACCCAGCTTGACAAGGTTCCAGCCTTCAATAAACACTGCTATGGACTGCTCAGCGGATGCTGCCGTTAGCTTTTCAGCAAAGGTGTTGTATTTACTAGTCCTGAAATAGGTTTCGTACAGCACAAAATCGTCAGCGAGTGCCAGTGTACCTTCAATTTTGGCCTTAGCCACTTCCACGGAGTTATCATCTTCGCTGTAGACGTTATCTGCTCCAAAGTTTACATTGCTGTCCAGCGCCTTATCTTCGGCAGGCACTTTGAGTATCCTTACATTATATACCGTTCCGGGTTGTAGCTCCTGCGGCACTGTCCAGCTTACTTCTCCACCGGCCTTGCCTGAGAAGCTTGAATAGGCTACCGGCACATCCACTACCTGAGAGGCATGTATGCTATACAGTCTCGCCAGATACTTCCATTTCACACCCTGGTCATCCGAACCATTGAAAAGGTAGGCCTGTCCGCTTTTCAGGGTCACATAGCTGCGGTTATGTTCATTCTTATGGAAGTTGAATTGTCCTTTGACAGGGTAGCTGTAAGCTACGTTTTCTTCCGGTATGTTTTTAGGGGCTGCGCCGGTCTTAAACTCCCTGCTTTCGGTTTCATATTCCTGTGATCCACTGCCTCCCAAAGGTTTCCATGAGCCATTGACTTTTTCTTCCCATAATACTTTCACCTCTGCAACGATTGGTCTGTTCGGAGGCAGTATCTCATAAGATTTAAATAGGGCTACATCTTTGCTATCATTCCACACAATCTCTCCATCAATGGGCTGACCATTTTGTTTGACTTTGAAATAATCGAGCTTAACCCGGTACGATTTGTATTCGTTTTCCTGGTCAAGTATTTCATAGGCTTTACCGATACTCATGGTAAAGGCTACCTGCGGAGTAGTGAACACGCTTACATCACGCTCTCCATCGGTGGGTGAAACATCGGAGATAACTTTAATACCCGTAGTTTCGCTTACGCCAAGTATCTCACATTCTTCACCAATGGTCATTTTAAATCGACACTTGCCTTTAACAAGTCCGCCCAATATGGAGAACTCACCCCCTACAACACCCTGCATATAAACCGGATTAGGAAGCTTGGCCTGCAATACGGCAGCGGCTCCTATGCGCAGAATATCAAATTCACCTTTAATGAACTTCATATTTACCCTGATACCAATACGGCCCATCACATACGCCCATGCCTGACCGGAAGCATACCAGCCGTTCATTCCAATTGGGCCACTGCGTCCGGCACATTGGGCATTACCATAGTTTTTGAGCATAATATCAAACCCTAATCCTGCTTCAAACTCCCCGTAGAACATCAGGAATTTCAGCTTTCCGGTTCCTATTTGCATGGCTGTGCCGAAAGCAAAGCCTGTTCCTGAGCCGAGGGCATTCTCATCACGCATGAAGTCGAGGTCCATGTCTCCAAGGATCTCTGACACTTGTGAAGGAGGGGCAGGCATGCCTGGGATGTTGGTACCTACCATAAAGTATGAACCTACTTTTACCAATCCTACAAACTCAAGGCCGATGCGCTGGTCGGGTGTGCCGATGTGGATGTACCATTCATCGGGTGAGAAGTGGATCACCGCTGATCCGGCCAGTCCGCGCTCATGGATACCCTTAACAAGTCCATAGGCATTGACGTAAGTGTCCAGGGTGGCATGAAATGTTTTGTTGTCAAAGTCATAGAGCATCATCAGGTCGGCATACATGGGAGCTTTCTCAATATTTCGTTCTTTTAGCTCGGTAAGGAAATATCCCTGGCCGGTAAAGCCTACGTAGCGCAAGCCTCCTGAACTGTTGAAGGCCATTTCAAAGGTAGCATCACCATTGAAGGGCTTAGGGGATGGAATGGTACCAAGCATTACTGTAGCCCGGAAACCCAGGCTAACGGATGCGTCCGGTACAAACACTACCCCGCTTTGGGTTTTGCCTACCTGTAAGGAGTGGTTACCGGAAACAGGTGCATCGCTAAGTGTTACCTGGTCAAACTTCTGCATGGCCATGTGATAGTACATACCACCGCCGAAGCCATAAATACCGAAGCCGGTGCCTATTGGTTTGGGCAGGCTGACTTTGCCATCAGTGTACCAGTAGCGCATTTTGTTGACTGAGCCGAATTGTGCTGTGACTTCTATCATCGGGCCGGGATTAAAAGTAGCTTTGATCTGCCCACGGAAGCCTGAACCATACACCTGGTCTTTGTCAAACAGGCTCAGCGTACCTTCAAGTTTGTAGCAGCCTCCGTTTACTTTTATGTTGATGTCATCAATGTTGGTGCCTCCATAAACCCACTTTTGCTCAGTAACGGTCTCTTCTCCAACCTGTATTATTTCTTCTTCAATCTCTCCGAAAACCGATACCCTGGTCTTTGCCCCAAAGCCTTTATCCTCTTTGTTCATGAGCGAGAGGCTAACATCAGCCGATAGCTTCATGATCTGCTGATTATGTTGTACCACGATATTATGAATGCTCACCGGGAATTCGGCTACTTCCTGCTTTTCTCCTACGAGCGACCAGATACCACTTCTGACGTAGGGTTTTACGGTTGCAAGATGTAGTTTCCTGAAGTGTAGTTCTTTAAAGTTTACACCACCGGATTTTACACTCGCCTTACCATTCAGAATGGCTTCCGGCCTGAACCTGCCATCAATTTTTGATATTTTGATAAAAGAGGATGAATCAAGCTCTATGTCTGCTCCCAATATCGGGGCTTTAAAGCTTTTACCGGTCTGTACCGAAAACAGGTAGTTGGTCTCTTTATTTTCATTGTAGATCAGGGCTTCATAACCCATCGGGTTGTTAAATATAGGCAGGGTAAGTTCTCCTTTAAAGCCTGCTCCTGCAAGTTTGTCTTTCAGTAGGGTTACGCTCAGGTCAGTGACAGAAAGCGGCCAGCCGTCGAGTGTACCTGTTTCACTATTAAAGATATTAATGGCGCTGAATGTGCCGGACACTCCGGCTTTGTCAATGATCAGGTTTTCGGCCTGTATTTTTGCCCTTCCGTTTTTGGTGAGCAGTTCTTCTGGAAGGGTGACTGACAACTTTTTGAGATAAAAACCTTGCCATAGCAGTGCAAGTTGAGGGTCGTCCTCATAATCTTTGGGAAAGCGAATGCTTGTTGGGTTGGCAATATCGCTGTAGTCTACAATGGCTTCCTGTACTTCAAAGGAGAAGCCTTTTAAAGTCTTTACCTGGAATGGAGTAATACTGACGGCAGTAATGATGGAACCGGGGTCACCGGTGTTTACTTCAAAGGTGGCGGTAACTTTGTCTTTTTTGGGATCGTCTGAGATCAGCATGTCTTTGCTGAATTCAAATTCACCTTTGAGGTTGACGGACTTAAACCCGTTGCAGTCCCATTCTATAAAGTTCCTTTCTCCTTCGGCAGGCAGCACGAGTTTAATTTTGCTGCTGATGTCCCTTTCGTGTTTTGAGGCCAGCGTAAGGCGCATCATGCCGCTTTTGGCCAGACCTCCAGGCTGAAAGGCTACATTCTGGGCTTTAAAGGCCAGTGGCTTTTTAGAAAAAGGCACGGGCAAAGAGATGTAGGCATCGAAAAAAGCTCCTTGCGGAGTAAACCTGGCTTTGTCAATAGCGATGATGTATCGTTTACCTCCAATATCCTTGACAATACCAATCGGAAGGTTTGCAAGGTCAGTTTCCTTAAAGGAGGTGGTGAGCCTGCCTTCACTGGTTACCTTCTCATGCAATGCATGAATTTTAGCTGCAAGATTCGTGGAATCGGAAGTAGTACTATCAGCTAGTATTTTAGCATTAGCGTGAAGGCCGGTTATAACGAAAAGGAAGAATATAAATAGGTGCCTGTAAAGCTGTTTCATTTTTCTTTTTAAAGTTGATGGTTGCTTAAAAAGGGACAAACGTACCCTTGGAGGCTTTAAGCAAAGCCTTGCAATTCAATTCAGTATATTATGGGGCGATTAGATCAGGTAGTAAGTAGAGCTTATATCATACGCATTAAATCAACTGTTATCATAAACAATCCAATCAAATTGGAGTATTACATTTTAAAACATAAACTAAATAATTTTCAAAGGTATAATTATTAATCTAGTATTAAAAACTCATTTTTTAGATTAATCTTACATGCTATCAATCGCCAAAAGGTAACCGATAAAACCAATTATTTACCGTTTATGACATGAAATGATGTCATTTCTCCATTTGTCTTACATGATCTTCTTTGAACCTAACTTGCCTACAACTAGAATTGCACTCCGATACCTAATCCAAATGCTGAAAGCTGCTTTTCAGGAATTACATATTGTTCCTCAGTAAAGCGTTTGTAGAACGGCCTGACGAGTAAGGCAAAAGATTCAAATGAGTACATATATTGTAGTCCTACCTGATAAAAGAAGTGCAAATTATCTTCTTTATCCTCGAAATCAAACGTTACTGAAATTACATCCTGGGTATCAAGGTACTGAACCAGCGTGTATGTAGAACGGGTAACTGACGCTAATCCCAAACCGCCAAAAGCAGACAGTCCATGTTTACCCTCCAATAGGACAAAATGATTGTTGACCACAAACTCAACAAAACTGTACTTATTGACTGATTCAGAATACTGGACAAACTGTGTGTCTTCATAATCGCTTTTTGTCCCATAGGAATATTTTGAAAAACCAAGCTGCGCATCGGCATGCCAGCGCTTTCTCAGCCTTTTCTTTACAAAAACAGCGTAGAATGGATTCACCTGATCTTCCTCTTCTTCACTGATCAAACCAGATACAGAGTACCCGATCTTCGTCACGGGTTTTGTCAAAAGCGGACCTCCGATAACTCCCCATTCCAGCCCTTGAGCCGGAACGGGGTTACCAATTAGCATGAAAAAGCCAATAGACACTATAGAGACAAAAAGCGAATTCTTCTTCATATTTTATAGACTACAGGTTGTACCATTTTTGCCTATACCGACATGGTTTGTATAATCAAACTTGATATGGTATTGTATGCACTCATTGTTAATACCATATCTCAATGGATAATCTTTTATAAAGTATTTGGTGGCGGTATGATGGTCAGGTAAGTTATAAAAATAGTTATTTTCATTTGTCATGTATCGTATAAAAGTTAAATCACTGCCATGATTCTCACTCTTATAATGCGATATACGTACACTTCCCTTAACCCTCAATGCAGAGGTCTTATGATTGTGCCATGAGCCAAATACCTTTTTGAGGCTTCTTAATTTAAGCCAATGGCTGAACCTCGAGTCACTACAAGGCACGCCTGTACCAGAGCTCCATATCTGGTTGTTTTCATAGGTTATCAGCCGGTATTTACCAGAGGTACTGGTACACGATTTCTCATTTTCCTGTCCGGGCTTTTTTGTCTCCCTAATGATCCTTTCCACAGGGTTAACCGCTATTTCGGTCATGGTTTGTGGTTCTATTACCTTAATATCATCATAGCTGAACCTAACTGTTTTGTCACCAATCTTCATCTCCCTTTCTTCGTTTAGAAACAGGGCAAAGGCTGGAATAGGAATATTAAGTTCAGGAATGCCAAATTCATCAAGCCGTAGTACCTCTTTGTCCAAATACTCTTTGGTTATTGCTGCATACTCTCTTTCACGGGGTATTTCGGGGTCATATTTCATTTCAAGTTCGGCCAATAGCCCTTCCTCTGCCGCTTCCACTTCATCCATTATTGTTTTTAGGGACTTGAAATCAAGGGTGTTGGTGAACTCTGCCATTTCAGCAGAGTCTGCCTCCATTACAAAGTCAACTAGTTCGTCAAATTGCTCCTGATTGTTCAGTGTAAGCATACTTTCATCATTGGTGAGCAAAACATCATTCTCACTACAACAGGAGAAGATGGTAAAGATTAACAGGGTGGCAATGGACTTACTGCCGTACCCCAAGGTTGAAAACTGCTTCATTGGTTTTGTTGGTTAAGTTATTAGTTGTTGTTTATCGGTATTGTTGTTGGAACCCTTCCGGGATTGTCTGTGCCGGGTAACTTTCCCAATACAGCATTGTATGCGCTTAATACTACTTTGTAGAGTGTTGACCAACTATTTATGTACCCACTTTTATCTCTTGAAATAATATACTTTAACATCGCAGGCCGGGATGCTGACAGGGTTTTTAACTCCAGATCAAACAACACAAATCGGTCTCCATCCTTTATAATAAAGGAGTTTCTACGTACGTGTCTATAATCGTATATCTCAATCATTATTTCAGACTTTACTTGAAGTTGGAATAACCAGGCAATCCAAAAGGTTAAGGTAACGCGATAGTACCTCACTGTATCGTTTGGTATCTTCGCCAAGGCGCACACACTGAATCCGGATAAATACAAAGTATAGTCGCAAGCCCCATTTCGAAACCCTAACCTCATCTCTGTCCAGATCCAAGAGCGCTACTCGCCACCTTTCCCGAACGAAATAGCTGTTCTTCATTACCTTCGTATGATCATATATTTTGATCATTCCTGTTAGTTGATTGGTCAATTATTAGTTTTTACAAGGCAGTATTTTCCCACCTCACTTTTAAAGTGAGAAGTAACCTTATCTAAAAATTTACTTTAAAAACCCCCACGGCACTAGTGTAAGTGCCGTAGAGGAAGACGACAAGTCTCTACGGCTCAGCCAGAGACATCAGGTAATAGACATAGT
>NZ_SMLW01000099.1 GCF_009711405.1 Fulvivirga kasyanovii
CCGATACAGGAGATTTTGATATCGCCGTTATCGGACTCAGCGGACGTTACCCCGGAGCCTCCGATATAGAGACCTACTGGGATAACCTACGCTCCGGGAAGAACAGCATCAGCGAGATCCCATCCGATCGCTGGTCCTGGGAACGTTACTACGACCCCACCGGAGGCGATGGCAAGAGCTACAGCAAATGGGGCGGCTTTATAGACGACGTATCCCGTTTTGATGCCGATTTTTTCAGGATCAGCGGTACAGAAGCCACCGATATGGACCCCCAGGAGCGACTTTTTATTGAAGAAGTGTGGCGACTACTGGAAAATGCAGGGTATGGCGGCACCCGTTTGAGTGAAGAATCTAACCCTGTAGGCGTTTTTGTAGGCGCAATGTATGGTACCTATGGCCAGTTGGGCGCCCTCAGCTGGCACTCAGGCCACTGGAACCATGCCCAATCGTCCTACTGGCTCATCGCGAACCGCGTGTCCCAGTACTTTAAATTCCGCGGCCCGAGCATGGCCATCGATACCGCCTGTTCATCCTCGCTTACAGCGATCCACCAGGCTATGGAGAGCCTGCGCCGAGGAGAGAGCAAAGTAGCGATAGCCGGTGGCGTGAGCCTGATCCTGGACCCCCGTCACCACCTACGTCTATCCGCCCTTCATAACCTGAGCAAGGACGATAAAACCCG
>NZ_SMLW01000285.1 GCF_009711405.1 Fulvivirga kasyanovii
ATTATTTACTCAGTGGTGTTAGTGCTGGCAGTGTTTCTGGTATGGAAATACCGTCAGTCTCAACGGGTTCCAATGGCCCATTTTTCCGGCAAAACCATGGGGCCCATAACCTATAATGTCACATACTTTGATGAGCAAAAAAGAGATTTCAGCAAGCAGATAGATTCTTTATTAAAAAGCTTCAACAGAGCATTGAGTACCTATATTGTTGACTCTGAAATATCGGAATTTAACAGGGATACGGCCTTTAAATTTGATAGCCCATATTTTGAGCCGGCACTGGTCAGTAGTAAAAAAGTATACAATCTTACCGGAGGTGCTTTTGACCCCACTGTGATGCCGTTAGTCAACGCATGGGGATTTGGCCCTGATAAACGGATGAAGTATGACAGTGCGTACATAGACTCGCTGATGCAGTTTGTGGGGTTTGATAAGGTGGAGTTTGACGGGGAGATGGTGATGAAAACAGACCCGCGCGTGCAGCTTGATTTTAGTGCCTCTGCAAAGGGGTATGGTGTGGATATTGTAGCTGATTACCTTGAAGATAAGGGAATAGAAAATATGCTTGTGGAAATCGGTGGGGAGGTAGTGGCCAAAGGTAAAAATCTCAAAACCGGCAAATTATGGAATATTGGTATCCTCGATCCTGATTCTGATCAGATTAACCAGTTTTACACAGCTACGGTAACTATCGAAAACAGGGCGATGGCAACTTCGGGTAATTATTTTAACTATTATGTGGTTGATGGGGTTAAGTATTCTCATACGATCAGTCCATTTACCGGTTTCCCGATCAGGCACCCGTTGCTGAGTGCATCAGTTTTTGCCGGGGATTGTATGACGGCCGATGCATTGGCCACAGCGTTTATGGTGCTCGGGCATGAAAAAGCAATTGAAATACTGGAAGCTAACCCTGATTTGGACGGATATTTAATTTACAGTGATGCTGCCGGCAACAGAAAGGCTTACGCTACGGAAGGTATTAAGCCTTATATAAAAGAAGTGGAATAATGACAGCAATAAAGGAGTGGTTTGGGCAGTGGTTTGATTCGCCGTATTATCATATTTTATATAAACACAGAGACCATGATGAAGCCAGGGAGTTTATCGACAATCTGGTAGAGTACTTTCATTTCTCTAAAGACCACAAGCTTCTTGATCTGGCCTGTGGCAAAGGACGTCACTCTATTTACCTCAATCAAAAAGGTTTCGATGTGGTGGGAGTAGATCTTTCTGCGCAAAACATTGAGCACGCAAAGCAGTATGAAAATGACAGGCTGCATTTTTTTATTCAGGATATGCGTCATGATTTTGCCGAAAATGAGTTTGATTTCGTTTTAAACATGTTTACAAGCTTTGGGTATTTTGATTCCGACGAGGAAAATGCTCAGGCCATTCAGGTTGCAGCAGATGCTTTGAAGCCTGAGGGGAAACTGCTCATTGACTTTTTGAATCCTTATAAAGTAGTTCATAATCTCGTGCCTTCTGAAGAAAAGACGATAGAAGGCATTACCTTTCAAATAACTAAGCAATTTAGTGAGGATGGTTACATCCTCAAGGATATTAGGTTCGAAGACAACGGTCATAAGTACCACTATCAGGAGAAAGTAAAAGCCATCAGGCGTGTAGAGTTCCTGAGCTACTTCAAAAGAGCCGGTTTGCAACTCATAGATATCTTTGGGGATTATCACTTCAACGCCTACGATCCCGAGCACTCTGAAAGGATGATATTTGTAGTGAAAAAATAGTTGTCAGAGACAGGTAAGTGCAACATTGTTGTATATCTTTGCTGCCGAATCTGAATATACCCATGCTTTTTAACCTTCTGATCCTATTTTTTGTAGCCTTACTGGCCGGATTGTCCACGTTTTTAATTCCGGGAATAAAGGATAAAAAATATAAATTGGTTCTGGTATTTGCAGGAGCATACCTGTTTGCCGTTACCATTATCCATATTTTGCCCGAACTCTTTTCAAGGGCAGAAAACCCTACAAAGATTGGACTTTTCATTCTGGTAGGCTTTTTTCTTCAGCAGGTGCTGGAGTATTTCACCTCGGGCGTAGAGCATGGTCACGTGCATAAGCATAATGAAGGACATGAACATAAGGCGAGTTCGGCTATCTTAGTGCTTTTCGGGTTGTCGGTACATGCATTTTTAGAAGGTTCATTGCTGGCTCATCCGAGTGCATTGCATGAGCATCATGAGTCAAATTCATTGCTATTTGGAATTTTGCTTCATAAAGCGCCTGCGGCATTTGCCTTGATGTCCATTCTGATGTGCCAGGTGAAAAAGAGGAATCTGGCTGTCTTATTTCTTGTTTTGTTTTCCATTGCATCGCCACTGGGTCTGTTGATAGGCGACTATTATGTAGAAAACAACATGCTTTCCAACGAAGCGTTTACCATCCTTTTTGCCATTGTGAGTGGTAACTTCCTGCATATCTCCACTACTATTGTTTTTGAAAGTAGTGTAGATCATCATTTTAATGCCAAGAAACTAGGTGTTGGCATACTAGGTTCTCTTGTAGCTGTTTCTGCTGAGTATTTCTTTTAGTGCCTGCTCCGATCACCGGAGTATTCGGGGTTATTTTTAAGACATGTAGCTGCTAAGCTGCTGAAATCATTTTTCAAATGAGATGATTTTTTGCAACTTAGTATGGAGCGACAAGGAATAGTCTATTTATTTAAACCCGAATTCATGTAAATTATGAGCAACAAAATTCAGACACTTAGTGGCTACATCCACGAATACCAAAAGAGTGTTCAGGATCCTGACAATTTCTGGGGCAGGATAGCAGATTCCTTCTACTGGCACAAGAAGTGGGACCAGGTCGTTGACTGGAACTTCGAAAAACCGGATGTCAAATGGTTTGTCAACGGCAAGCTTAACATTACCGAAAACCTTCTTGAAAAACACCTGTTCCTGCTAGGCGATAAGCCTGCCATAATCTGGGAACCTAATGATCCGGAAGAGGCTGTAAGGACTATTACCTATCGCGAACTTTATGAAATGGTCTGCCAGTTTGCCAATGCCATGAAAGCGCAGGGCGTTGAAAAAGGAGATCGTGTGATAATTTACATGCCTATGGTTCCTGAGGCTGCTGTTGCCATGCTTGCCTGTGCCAGAATAGGGGCGGTGCATTCAGTCGTATTCGCCGGCTTTTCTGCCAAGTCGCTTGCCGATCGTATAGAAGATTGTGAAGCTAAAATGGTGCTGACCTCTGATGGTAATTTTAGAGGAGAAAAGAAAATTGCGGTCAAAAACGTAGTGGACGAAGCCCTTGAAAATACCAACTCAGTTGAAAAAGTGATCGTGCTGAAGCGCACCGGCCAGGAAGTAACCATGAAGAATGGCCGCGACATCTGGTGGAGTGATGCTATAGAAGGCGTGTCAAAAGAGAATAAGGCTGAAGTGATGGATTCAGAAGACATGCTGTTCATCCTTTACACTTCTGGGTCAACAGGGAAGCCCAAAGGTGTGGTACATACCTGCGGAGGCTATATGGTGTACACCACTTATTCTTTTCAAAATGTATTTCAATATAATTCGGGAGATGTCTATTGGTGTACTGCCGATATTGGCTGGATAACCGGACACTCCTATATCGTATACGGGCCGCTATTGGCGGGAGCTACTACTTTGATGTTTGAAGGAGTGCCTACTTATCCCAATCCAGGAAGGTTCTGGGACATTTGTGATAAACACCAGGTAAACCAGTTTTACACGGCCCCAACAGCCATCAGGGCACTACAGGTATTTGGGACAGAGCCTTTGGAGCCTTACAAGCTGGATTCATTAAAAGTGATCGGTTCCGTTGGTGAGCCTATCAATGAAGAGGCCTGGCACTGGTACCACGACCATGTTGGTAAAGGCAGGTGCCCGATAGTAGATACCTGGTGGCAAACAGAAACGGGAGGTATTATGGTATCGCCCATTGCGGGAGTTACGCCAACAAAACCGTCATATGCTACCTTGCCGCTTCCCGGGGTGCAACTGGCTATTCTCGACAATGAAGGCAAAGAGCTAAAAGGAAATAGTGTGGAAGGCAACTTATGTGTCAAATTCCCGTGGCCGTCTATTTTACGGACCACTTACGGAGACCATGAGCGATGCAGGCAAACTTATTTTTCCAGCTTCAAAGGATACTATTTTACAGGTGA
>NZ_SMLW01000330.1 GCF_009711405.1 Fulvivirga kasyanovii
AAGATATGTTAACCATATTAACTATTCACTTTCACCACAACCTTTCCAACCGACTTACCCTGCTGGAAAAGATGGATAGCTTCATGCATTTGATTAAAATCAAACGTATGGCCGACATGCTGAGGTCTTAATTGCAAGGCCTGTAGTTCACTAAGTATTTCAAGCATCATATCCGTCTGTTCATACAGATAGATCAGGTTAAAGCCCATGAGGGATTTGTTCTGAGAGGGCAACCGCAGAGGATCGATCTTAGGTCTTTTAAGAAACTTCCAGATCAGCTTTGGGTAGTTGGGCCTTGAGCCATGGCTTGTAAAGCTGGCTGAACCGTAAGCCACCATTCGGCCCATTGGAGCCATGGCTTCCCAGCTTTGTTTGAGTATTTTGCCGCCTATACATTCCATTACCAGGTTCAGTGGCCTGTTGTTAAGCGCTGACTGCAATTTATCAGCAAAATACTTGTCCCTGACAATCACTTCGTCATAGGCTTCCTGGCTTTTTAGGAAATCCACCTTTTTACCATTGCCCACGGTACCGATGGTATAGGCACCATACTTTTTGCAAATACGGTTGGCCAAAATGCCAACACCTCCTGCAGCACTATGGATCAATACCGTCATATCTTTTCGCAGATCACCGAGCTTGGTAAGGCCGTAATAAGCGGTAAGGCCTTGAACTAAAAAGCCCGCGCCCTCTTCAAAGCTCCAGTCGTCCGGAAGCGGGATCACGTACCGGTGATGCGAGTTGATATGAGATACGTAGCCGCCAAATTTGGTCGCCCCCATTACCCGGTCACCAATATTCCACTCGGTGACATCTTTGCCAATAGCAATTATTTCTCCCGAGTATTCCAGGCCGGGGATAAAAGAACCTTCCGGGGTGGCGCTATAAAGTCCCTGAATGGCAAAAATATCGGCAAAGTTTAGACCGACAGCTTTCACCTTTACACTTACCTCATCGGCTTTTGGCTCAGGAAGTTCTTCAGTTTGGAGTTTTAGGCTTTTAATCGAGCCTGCTTTTTCAGTGCGATATACCTGGCGTTGGATCATAGGTTTTAATTGTTGGTTAGTGTTTGGTGAATTGCTTGATAATTACCAAAGAGCGCTAAACTACTTATAATTTATATCGTTCTATAAAGTTAATACCGGAAGAACGCCATTTACATAAATGGCCGAAATTAATACAAAGTCCGTTTAAAGATGTTCCTGATAAAATGTATTTTAGAGAACGTTATTTTTTATCCCAAAAAAGAAACAACCACCAGGAAACCAAAAGGGTACGAGTACTAAGGTTTCAATACACAATACTAACCAACACTGAAAACTATGAAATTCGGAAAAGTAGATAACCCTGAAAAAATAGATTTTACGCTTCCGGCAGATCATCCCGATACAAAGAAAATCCTGGAAGCCAACGATAAGCCGCTGCAAACCGTGAGTGTAGGCTGCGCTAAATGGAACAAGTCAGACCTGAAAGGGTTTTACCCCAGAGGTACAAAGGACGAATTGGAGTATTACGCCAATGAGTTCAACTCGATCGAACTGAATGCCACTTTTTACAATCTATACAAGGAAGACCAGATCCTTAAATGGAAGGAGCGGACACCTGCTGATTTTAAGTTTTTCCCGAAACTGCCTCGATATGTAAGCCACTTGAAAAGACTTGGAGAGGGGTATGAAGATTACCTGGATGACTATCTGGTAGGTGTTCAGGCCTTTGGAGACCAGTTAGGAATGCTGTTCTTACAACTACATGATAATTTTGGGCCTAAAGAAGAGAACTTTAACCGATTGAAGAACTTTATTGATAAGTTTCCCCATGACCTTCCACTGGCTATTGAGCTAAGGCATACAGACTGGTTTGGCAATCAGGAAGTTGCAGATGAATTACATGATCTATTGGTGAAAAACAATATCAGTAATATACTGGTTGACTCAGCGGGTAGGAGAGACATCATGCACATGCGTCTTACCACGCCTACTGCGTTTGTCCGCTATGTAGGTGCCAACCACGAGAGCGACTACAGCCGTCTTGATGAGTGGATAGAGCGGATAAAAACGTGGAAAGAACAAGGGTTGCAAAACCTTTACTTCTTTATTCACCAAAACATAGAGAAAGAGTCGCCGCTACTGGCCGCTACCTTCATTAAAAAGCTCAATGAGGCCATAGGTACGGACATTAAGATTCCTTCTATGCCGCAGGAGAAGCAGGGGAGTTTGGATTTGAAGTAGCCGTTAGATCTTTTGAAATAAGACATGAACAAACACTCATGTCTTATTTCTATCTCATTATAAATTACCTTTTGGTATCATACTCAAGAAGAATCACTCCTGAACTGGGAGTAGTACTTTTTAGCGTAAGGTCGACTCTATTTCTGATCTCTGAAAACAAAGGTTTTCCCTCACCTAAAATTACCGGAAATACAGCTAGCAGGTATTTATCAACCAGCCCCAGGTTCATAAATGTGGTAATAATACTTGCCCCGCCGTATAACCAAATGTCTTTGCCGGGCTGTTTTTTTATTTGCTGTACCTGAGTAGATATGTCTGAGTTTATTACTTCGGGTTTTCCATTAACCTTTTTGAGGCTATTGGAAAACACATATTTATTTTTGCTATGTACCCCATTCCACAACTTTGTTTCGGCTACTGATGCGCCTTCGGGAGGTTGGAACTCTCCCCATTTTTCATAGCTTATGCGGCCATAAAATATGGTGTCAATGGTTGCGAGAAACTTGTCAAAATGAGATTCCACTGCTGCGTCTTCCGGCGGGCCACCGCCTGTTTCAAGCCAGTCGATTTCTCCATTGGGCCCTTCAATGTATCCGTCCAGTGTCACGGCCAGGTTAAGGATTATTTTTCTCATATCTGATATTTTATTTTTGTTAGAATAAAGATTAATTGTAGCCAGAACATACCTCCGGTTGCTTTCCTTTAGCTTTTACTTTGTTTCGTATTTGAGGGACTCTCTATTAAGCCATTCGTCTTTGTTAATAGTCATGTTAAGTGCTGTCCATTTCTCGGTATCGTAGGCGAAAGTAGTTTTCTTATTACGATTTAATGTAAACCCACACTTTTCATAACACCGGATTCCACCTATGTTCCAGCCAAATACATTGAGTTCAACAACTTCTGCATTCAGAATTGTAAAACAATAGTTCAACAGTCTGTTGATTACTTGCTGTCCGATTCCCTTGCCCCGGTTTGATGCCTCACCGATAATAAGCTTGTCAATTTTGTACGTGCCTTCTGCGGATAATATTATTTCGGCATGACCCATAATGGTATCATTATCCGCGATATTAAAAGCGTAACTGTTCTCTTCTTCCAAGTAATTCCGCAATTGATCAACAGTTAAAGGGAATGTAAAAAAGTCTCCGGCAATGGTGATAAGGAGCTTCTTGCTGTCTATCCAGGAAATCAACCTTGTAAAGTCTTCCGGGCCGAATGGTACTAATTTGATCATTTGAATTGTCCTCTTTGATTTACTTAGACAAAGATCAGAAGCGTGAGGATAAAGAAATTGGAAAAATCCGAACCTGTCAGTTTTCCAGAAAATGGTCGTTTATATCATTGCAGTAATAAAAGAGACTCTTGGGGGACTTGCCGGTAATGATATGGGACTGACGAATAAGGTGCGACTGGTCATAAAACTCTGCTGCGTAGGCACATTCCGTGAGTGGCATTCCCGGATTATTTTTGCGGATGTTTACAAAATGGTTAAACCTCACCATATTGCAAAACTGCTTCGGGTTAAGCCCTACAAACTTATTAAATACCTTTCCAAGATACCGCCCGGAAACCCCCAGGTTTCTTTCGAAATCAGATATTTTTATATTGCCTTTGTAGTTAAGTATTTCATGGATCATATAATCAGCATACCTGAAAGAGGCACTTTTGATGTCAAGGCGGGAGGCCTTCTTCGTAAGTTCTCGTTCCAGGTTAGCAAACGTCTTTTGCGGGGATTCCGAAATACAGCCTAGTAAAGTATCATTACCAGCAATATCAATCAGTGGGATAGGGGTATCAGTATTTAAGGTGGCCGGGAAATTATAAAACAGGGCTTGAGTGTGCGGGTGAAACCTGACTCCATAGATAATGGCTCCCGGAGAAAACTGATGTTTGTAACTCTTGCTGTTTTGGCCTGCAAAATAAACTTCAGGGTCTTTTACCCAATCTTTGTCACCACCTTTTTGCCTCGATTGTGCGGAGTTCAATTGAAATATTATTTCATGATGTAAATCCGGAATGATCTCTTCAATGTATGGCTGTTCCAGGTCTTCCGAAACTTTCATGTACCAGAGAGATTTCACCAATGGTGAAAGTAATTTGGGACGGTATGTCTTTATGGTAAGCATCCGGTGGCTATGCGATGAACATTAATATAAGGGATAAGGCTGTAATTAGCAAAAGGGTATATGTGGTCTTTTCATGACTTCTTTGCTGGCATGGAGTTAAACCAGATTATGGATTGAAGTGACTTTTATATCAAGTGGAAGTAGCGGTTTTGCAATATCTAAACCGCTACTCTTATGTTACCGATCTATGGATTTTCTGTATCTCTTACCAGGGAATTTCATGCGCTTCAGGGTTACTTTCTTCACTGAAAAATTTCCCTGTAGGTCCATTTCGGTCAATCAATGCGTATTTTACAATACGTTTCGCAGCTTCTTCAACGTCCCCTCCGTTATAGTTGGTAAACTCGGTTTTAGTATAACCCGGGCATACGGCATTTACTTTGAAGGCCGTATCCCGCAACTCGTAAGCCAGATGAACAGTATACATGTTCATGGCAGCTTTTGAGGAACCATAAACGGCGTATTTTGCATAATCATAAGCAGGCCAGGCCGGATTACTTTGCAGGGAAAGTGAACCTACGCTGGTACTCACATTTACAATTCTTGGTTCAGACGATTTTCTCAACAAGTCAATGAAAGCTTGAGTAACTCTTGCTACACCAAACACATTGGTGTTATACGTGGTGAAAAACTGGTCTGTATTTGCCTCGAGTGCAGTATATGGCATGCCACCGTTGATGCCGGCATTGTTGATAAGAACATCTAATGCATTTATGTTACTTCCTATTTCTTCACGTGCAGCTTTTACGGAATGCTCATCGGTTACATCCAGTTGTACTGCTTCTGCACTGGTTAATCCTTCAAGTTTAAGCTTTGTCACTGCTTCTGACCCATTTTTTAAATCACGGCTTCCAAGGAATACATAATAACCATTCTGCAACAATTGTTTTGCTGTTTCAAACCCTATGCCTTTGTTGGCTCCTGTAATTAGTGCTGATTTCATTTTTGTTTTGTTTTTTAAGTACAAAATTGAGCTGCTTAAAAATGAAACCGTTTACCATTTGGTAAAAAGCCCAATTAGCTAATATTCTTTCTTATCCTGCTTAGCGATTGTTGCGTAATGCCAAGGTAAGAGGCTATGTACACCAGTGGAATTCTATTGGTGAGTGATGGGTGGTTTGTCAAAAACTCTAAATAGCGCGTGGTGGCATCTTGTGAAATTACAGGGCCTTTTCTCGATTTTTGAAACATGCACTGTTGTACCATCTTGTTTTTAATATTGTCCCACTCCACAATGGTATGAGAAAGGTCTTCCCAGCCTGATTTTGAAAACACAATGAGTTTACAGTCCGTGCATGCTTGTAAATATTCAGAAGAAGCCGTGCCTGCCTCAAAATTCACATAATCCACTACCAAATTATTTTCACTAATAAAGCAACGGGTGATCTCTTCACCTCTGTTGTTGTAATAACATCCGCGGACAACACCTTCCATAACAAAACCAACTTGTTTCGGAATTTTTCCGGCCTCCGAAAAATAATCGTTCTTTTCAAGTTTAACTTCAGTAACGTTTTTACCGATGAGTTCTATTTGTTGTTTATTCAGACTGCCAAACTGGAGAATATACTCTGTCAATGCTTTCAT
>NZ_SMLW01000403.1 GCF_009711405.1 Fulvivirga kasyanovii
CCCAGGGCATAGGCAAGGCAATAGCCCTTGAACTGGCCTTGCTGGGCGCAAGCGTCACCTTAGTAGCCCGAAATGAGGAAAAATTACAAAAGGTACTGGACCAGCTTCCTTTAACGAAAGGCCAGGAGCATCACTACATATGTGCGGATTTTGATGATCCGGCCAGGCTTAAAACAGCTATCGACCAATACCTGATTAAGGAAAACAACATTCAGATATTGATCAACAATACAGGCGGGCCGGCCGGTGGCAAAGCTATAGATGCGAAACTCGATGAGTTTGAAGCTGCTTTTAGAAGGCATTTGATCTGTAATCAGATACTTACCCAGGCGGTAACACCCTCTATGAAACAAGTGGGATATGGCAGGGTGATCAATATTATTTCAACCTCAGTGAAGTCTCCATTGCCAGGGCTTGGTGTATCAAACACTATCCGTGGGGCAGTGGCTAACTGGGCAAAGACACTGGCCTCTGAGCTAGCCCCGTACGGAATAACCGTCAATAATGTATTGCCAGGCGCAACCAGTACTGTCAGATTAGAAAGTATCATTCGCAGTAAAGCAGAAAAAACCGATATTACGGAGGAGGATGTGATGAAGGCCATGAAGAAGGAAATCCCGGCAGGCAGGTTCGCGACCCCGGAAGAGGTGGCCGCCGCTGCAGCTTTCCTTGCCACCCCTGCCGCAGCCTACATCAATGGCATAAACCTGCCTGTAGATGGCGGGCGGTTAAGTTGTTTGTAGTATTGATACTAGAGAGAATTTTAGTGATCAGATGACTCTGATAACCTGTGTATAACCAAGGCAATTGCTGTAATTTTAAGGTCATACACACGGAGAATAAATAAAAGACATAATCGAACGGGTTCTCTTTTTCAGCAAAAGACCAAGGCAAAGAAACTTACTTATAGTGACGAAAAGGCTCCTTTTGTATGTTTTCACTATATTCATCAAAACCCTATGAAAGCAAAACTGGTGAATAAAATGGAAGGATGGATTTACTCTTCTTTTAGAGACTATACAGGTATTAGAAATGGGACTCTCTGTGATAAAAGGATGGCAGTGCAATTGTTAGATATTCCAGAAGATGAAGTTTTATTTTACAAGGACTCTTACAACGTTCAAGTAATTGATACCAAAGTAAGGTTGATATTATAAATAATTTATAAAGAGCTTAGTGATCAGATGACTCTAAGTCATCCGATCACTATATGCGCTAATACACAGAGGCACAGAATATGATAATAGTGTTGAGGTGATATTATTAAAAAATTGTAGATCAATAACATGAAAAAAATACAGAACTACATCAACGGCGAGTTAGTAGCTCCTAAATCCGGACAATACCTGGATAACTATAACCCGGCGGAGGGTAAAGTGTACAGTTTGATCCCGGATTCGGATAAGGAGGATGTGGAGGTAGCCGTTAAAGCTGCCAGAGCGGCTTTTGAAGGTTGGTCAACCATGCCTGCCCAAAAGCGTTCGGATATCCTCAATAAAATTGCCGACCTCATTGACAAGAATCATGACCGGCTGGCAGAAGCTGAGTCTATAGATAACGGAAAGCCTTTGAAGCTGGCGCAGCGGGTGGATATCCCCAGAGCCTCAAGTAATATGCGCTTTTATGCAACGGCTATTTTACACTTTGCTTCCGAATCGCACAACATGGATGGAGAGGCTGTGAACTACACCACCAGAACGCCGATGGGTGTGGCAGGCTGTATCTCACCATGGAATTTGCCCCTATACCTGTTTACCTGGAAGATAGCTCCCGCCCTTGCGGCCGGAAATACTGTGGTGGCCAAGCCTTCGGAGATCACACCTATGACGGCTTATTTGTTTTCCGAACTCTGTATTGAAGCGGGACTCCCAAAAGGTGTATTGAATATTGTGCACGGACTTGGTGCGAAGGCCGGTCAGTCTATAATTGAGCATCCGGATGTGCCGGTCATTTCCTTTACTGGAGGAACAGCCACAGGTAAAAATATAGCAGCTACTGCAGCACCAATGTTTAAGAAGCTTTCCCTGGAACTCGGAGGAAAGAATCCTAACATCATTTTTGAGGATTGTGATTTTGATCAGGCACTGAACACTTCCATACATTCTTCATTTGCCAACCAGGGGCAGATTTGTCTTTGTGGTTCCAGAATCTTCGTTCAGGAGTCCATTTATGAGAAATTCTTAAATGCTTTTGTTGAAAAGGTTAAAGCGCTGACGGTGGGTGACCCTTTGGAGGATGGAACAAAAGTGGGAGCGGTAGTATCTGAGCCACACATGCAAAAGATAATGTCATACATTAAGCTGGCGCAGGAAGAGGGAGGAAAGGTTGTAGCCGGTGGAAACAGAAAAAAACTTGAAGGACGATGTGCCGATGGGTATTTTCTCGAGCCCACGATTATCACTGGTTTAAATCACCAATGCCGTACCAATCAGGAAGAAATATTTGGGCCGGTTGTCACCATTATGCCCTTTAAAGAGGAGCAGGAAGTGCTGGATTATGCCAACAGTACTGCCTATGGCCTGTCCGCAACCATATGGACAGAGAACCTTAAGCGGGCGCATAGGGTAGCACATCAATTAAAAAGCGGCATTATTTGGGTAAACTGCTGGCTTGTTCGTGACCTAAGGACTCCTTTCGGGGGTATGAAGCAGTCCGGAGTAGGGCGTGAAGGAGGATGGGAGGCTCTCAGGTTCTTTACAGAAGCGAAAAATATTTGTATCAAATTATAAATATAGAGGAACCGGCCTAACTGTCGAGTTCCTTTAGTAGCTCTTTGGCCTGTGCCAGGAACATATGGTCTGGTTGTTTTGCAATGGCAGAGAGTTGTGCTGTGGCCTTCTCTTTTTCGTTTAATTTAAGGTAAGTCAAAGCCAGATACCATTCGGAAACTTCCTTGTATAAGCCATTAGCATTTTGAGCGGTTCCCGTGAGCCATTGCTTAGCTTTGTCAGCTTCGCCAACAGCGAGATAAGAGATTCCCAAATAGGTTTTTATGGCATTATCCTGTAGGTTTTCATCAATGTGCCCCTCAAAATAGGCGATGGCAGCCCGGTAGTTTTGCTGGTTATATGCGCTGAGGCCCTTTTCCTGAAGGCTCTGGTCGCCCGATCTTTGAGAAATGACGTCGTCATAAGGCTGAAAGTATGACGCAAACAGTGTCTGGCTGTCGGGCTGCGTAGCATTTTGTATAATCAAGTAGCCTATGGGCACCATTAGAATTATGATTACAGCCGCTATGGAAAGTATCCGCTTTAAGGGAATAACTTTCGCTGTTTTTCCTCCGGAAATCTCCTCTTCCCAGGATCCCAGCTTTTTCATGAATTCCTGCTCGCCAAACGTATTGATTTCAGCCATCACGTGGAGGTAATCTTCTGCTTTTTGATCAAACTCAGTGTCTGCCGCCCTTCTTTTTTCAAACTCATTTATTTCGTTGGTGCTGAGCTTTCCTTTATGGTAAGCATCTATTAATTCTATATCCTTATCTTCCTGCTCCATATTTATTGACCGATTTTGGCCTCCAGTAGTTCTTCACGAATTTTTTTCAGACAAAGGCATTTTTTCTTCTTAACAACTCCCTCATTTTTATAACCAAGGTTGGAAGCAATGCTCTCCATGGAAAAATTTTTAAAATAATACATGAGCAGAATCGATTTGCAAGGCTCCCCCAATTTTTCCAGTATCTTCTTTACCAGTCCCTGCTGGTGGGCCTCTTCCTCAAACCTCAAAAGGTCATTGCCCGAAGTCTCTATTTCAGGGATTTCATCCAGTTGAACTTTGTGCTTCTGCTCTCGAAACAGTTCCCTGACCAGGTTTTTGCCTATGCCGAACAGGTAAGTGCTGATGTTGCTTTTTAATGTTGTGATCTTCTCATCCTTCACATTGAAATAGAATATGGTAAAACTCTTTTGGTACAAATCGATGGCTTCATCTTCTGTGATGCGGTGGTGGGCTCTGAACCATTTCAGAAAGCCAGGCCTGTTGATCTCATATAACTGGCGAAGAAAATGATCGTCACCCTGTTTTACCTGTAGGATAGCATCATCTACCGTTGTGCCATTTGTTTGTACTTCTTCCATTCGTTAGTGCTTATTCGCACATAAAGGTTACCATACTTTAAAAGGCCAAGATAGACAAACTTTGCTTTGTTGAAAAGAGGATAAATCCCCCGAAAGCAAGATACCAGTTTTTGAACACTTTCCCATACCTAATCACCTATGCTTAAAAGGTTAGTGATTAGAGTTATTTTTTTATTAGAAATATCTTATAAAAACAAATCGTGCGACAATAACAGAAAATGCCGGCAAAACTCAATATGTGGCAGTGATATTTATTATTTAAGTATAATGTTTACAATGAGTTACAGCTTGTACTTTTAAAAATTCATAGAAAAGCGGTAACCCATTTTGGTTTTATACCACCAATGGCTAAAAATCAAAATGTTATGAAAAAATTTAATAAATATCTTTGTTTGATTATAGTTTTTGTCTGGTTGTTGGCTGCTTGTGATGAAGAGTTCGAAACTCCACCGGATGTCACCACCTCGGAAGACTTTGTTGATCTAAGACCGCAACAATCGGCTCTTAAAGATCAGGGAGGCAGGACTACATGCATTGTTTTTGCTGGTGTTGCGGCAGTAGAGGCTGCCTATAAACGTATAGGTTATGGAGAAGTCGACTTGTCTGAAGAGTTTATCAATTTTGCCCGGAAAAGTTTTTATCTGCATCCCATTTGGACGGACATAGTTGACCGGGGTGTGGACGCAAGGGAAACGCAACTGGGACATACCGGCGGTGGCGGTGGTGTCGGGGTTGTTGCTGAGCTTGCCAAAGGCTTTAAGATCCCGCTGGAGCCGGTTATGCCGTATCAATCTTCTAACACCTATTATCAGGATAATTATCAGACGCTTCGGGATATCACGGTCAAATCGGATGCAGGAGAAGAGCTTCTGCAGCGTGACTACAGCAACTTTAATCTTGATCCGGGCATATTGACGGATACCCAGTTAAGGGCTGAGAAATATTACAGCGTAGCGCAATACCGTGAGATTGATGATGCCAAAGACCCAGCGAAAATAGAAGCCATTTTGAAAAGGGGCAATGAGGTAGTCTGGGACTTTGCCGGGGCTGTTCCCTGGGAAACCGGTGGCAGAGATGATAACGGCATCTGGCAGGCCTGTGGTTCGTGCAGTATCATGGGACATTCGATGCTGATTGTGGGTTATGATAAAAGAGATGATGACCCTGATAATCATTACTTCATTGTTAAAAACTCCTGGGGCAATAGCTGGACTGCTACCGGGGGTGAAGGTTATACCTATATTTCATATGACTACCTACGTAATTATGGGGTTGCAGCAAGCTATATTGTATTGGCAAACCCACCGTCTGAATGGCCGGAAATAGCCTTTATCGGTCGCTGGAAATTTAACTATGATGGCTTTAAAGGAGATCTCGACATTTATCATATTCCCGGTATGGCGCAGTACACTTTTGAATACAATTATGGCGTGGGCGCAATACCGGAGGTGTATGACGATTACCGAATAGGTACTTACTACGATACCGATGGCAATGCTTACAAAGTAAACGGCTCTATAAAGGGAAATCGCATAGAATTCTACTTCGATATAGCCACACCGCTGCAGAAATGGGACGAAAAGCTGGGGCGTAAATTTGTGTACTATCTTGATCAAAACAATTTCATGGCCGGCCAGCACACCGATGGAGATGGAAAGACCTATGGCGGATATGCCCGGAAAGCCGGGCTAATAAGCGGAGGTAGTCAAACACCGAGGCCATTTGAGAGCAAATCGTACGTAGATAGTAGCTGGGATTTCTATACAGAAAAAGCTACTGGTACCATTGAGTTTGTAGAGGATGTGTCCAATCAGGAAGATGATTTCTACTTGCTCAATGGCACTTTTACCTCATCTGACGGTGCCACAACTTCTGCAGCCCAGATCAAAATACCCAAGGCAGAGACCAATAGAGCCTACATACAGATTGCTGATATTGGAAATGGTGAAGGGGCGGAGAGCTTCATTGGCAAACATCTGAGTTGGGAAGGTGGATTGATAACGGGCAATACTCCTGAGACGGGTTTTCCCCTGCCTTTTTATATGATTAGGCAGTAGGTCCTATTTACACATTTCAATTTTTTTAACAGATAAGTGAGATTAAAAAATTGCTTTCAAAGAATTGTTCAATTATTTTTAATATGTAAACCAAACCAACTATGAAGTATATCAAATTTATTTTTCTTGGAATGTTAATTTTTCCTTTACTGCAAGCTTGTGAGCCTGAAGAAACAGAGGAAGCGGAGATTGACAATATTATTTACAATCAAAAGCTTATTGAAAGACATCAGGTAGAGCTGGCTCAATCTAATTACCCAGAAGAGACTAAGGATTACCAACAAGCTTTGGCAGAAGCTGCTGAAATCATAAAGGAAATGCAACTAGAGACAGTTAATATCTGGGCCAGTATCGTCAGGCCCCCGGCTCCTTGCCCGGGACCCCGCACAAATCCACATTGCTGGCCGGGAGACCCTTTTCTAAGAAATGTAAGGGTGGGGATATTTTCTCATTTAGCGGAGGAGTCCAACATGCATTGGGTCGATCTGGAGTCTGGGGAAATTGTGGCTAAGGGTGTATTCCTCAAATATGATGAGAAAAAGTCTGTAGCATGGTTTGAATTTAAAGAGGTAAAGCCAGAATTGGTTAGCAATGCCCTGGTATTGCAGGCTCATACCCTCATAAAGGACGGGCAGGATGTTTTGTCAGTAAAGTTAGAGGAGAAAGTACCTGCAAATACATTTGCTTTGGATAAGTGAGTATAAGGAATGCCAGTTTAATGCGTATAGTACTTGTAATTATTTTAATGACCGGGACTCTGAGAGCTCCCGGTTTTGCTTTTTTTCAAAAGGCGGCAGATAGCCTTGATCAATACATCAATACTCAGATTGAGCAAGTTTATGAGGGTGCATACTACAGAGAACCTGATAGCGTTTCTGAAAAATTTGATGGATTAAAAAGCATGGCAGGAAAAGAAGGGCGATATCATATGTCCTTATACTTACTTGCTGTTGAAGCGCAGTGCATGGCGTTTCATAACAGGTTTGAGAGAATGAGAACCTTGATTGTCAATGCCAAAGAGCTTATTGGTAATTATGAACGTAACATAGCCCGGCTTGATACTACATATGATGCCAGAAATACAGTTGACTTTACCGAAGGGCTATATTTTTATTCTGTAGGGGATTATCACAGATCCATCAAATGCTTTGATGCCCTCCTGGAAAAAGATAAAATACGCCAAACACTGGGTGCAGATTACCTTTTTAGCATACACTCCTATTTAGGGTCATGTTATCAGCGTTTATTGCTTTATGATAAGGCATACCTTCACTATAGTAAGGCGATGGAAGCCGCAAAGCTTTCTAATTATTCTGATTATAATACCGCTTTAATACACACCTATCTTGGCAATGCAAAGGCTGGTATGGCGAATTACGGAGATGGAGACCAGGATGATTTAGAGCAGGCCGAAGATCACTATACACAAGCTCTTCAGTTTTTTTTGAAATACAAGGATGACGCAAGCTATAGTAATGCAATTGCTGCCACATATAGCCAACTTTCCTTATTGAATGTAACTCGTGGAAATTTTGCGACAGCCATAAAACAGCTTAAGAAGACTTCCGAATATAGCGCACCCGACGACCCCGATATGGTGATTACGTACATGGACTATGGAGACTTATATAAAAAAATGGGAGAGACTGAGCTTGCAAAAAAGTATTATCAGCATTCGAGTACGCTTTCAAAGCAACTATATAAGGAAAAACATGTAAGAAAGAGCTATTCACTTTTCGCCCTGGCCGAATTATCTATTCAGAGCAACCTTTATGATTCAGCATTATACTTATGTCAGGAGGGGTTATCTCAGGTAACACATCAAGTAGCTGGTGATACCATAGTTAATCATCTTCAGGTACTTGAAGGATTAAAAATAAAGGGACTGGCACTTGCCGGTAAATACAGTCAGCTTAAGCAGGAAGATAAATATTTGAATGCTGCCATCGAATCTTATTTATCGGCCCTTGCCGTAATAGACGAAATAAATAAAAAACTGCCCTATACTGAATATAAAAAGCACTTTAAGGCCCACCTTCAGGATTTTTATGAAAGTGCCATGGAGATGGTATATATGGCGGCATCAGAAGAGCATGGTCAAAGGGATTACGTAGAGCTTCTCTGGGATTTGATGGAGTCAAATAAAAATACAATGCTAACAGAAGCCCTTAATAATACGATGGCTTTGCAATATGCGGGTATACCTTCAAAGCTGATAGAAAAGGAGATCAACCTCAAAACCAAAGCTGCGGAGCTAAGAAGGAATTTGTCGATGGAGTATGATCATATTGATACTGCTCGTTGGAGAAATGATCTTTATGAAGTTACAAATAGACTGGATAGCCTGGTGAAAAGCTTTGAAACAGAGTATCCACGTTACTACGATTTAAAATATAATAACAATAGGTACTCATTATCTGAAGTTAAAAAACATTTAAAATCTAACGAGATACTTCTGGAGTACTTCTGGGGAGAAAACGAGGTCTACTGTATGGGGGTAAGTTCAAATAAAACTGTTATAAAAAAAATAGAACTTAATTCCGAAATCGATGAAACGTTTACCAGTCTTATTACATTT
>NZ_SMLW01000446.1 GCF_009711405.1 Fulvivirga kasyanovii
TTTTCCAGAAAAGT
Source organism: Fulvivirga kasyanovii (assembly GCF_009711405.1). Lineage (GTDB taxonomy): Bacteria > Bacteroidota > Bacteroidia > Cytophagales > Cyclobacteriaceae > Fulvivirga > Fulvivirga kasyanovii. The sequence continues at coordinate 15 of NZ_SMLW01000446.1, forward strand.
TTCCCTCCGAAGATCCGGAAGAGAATCCTGATGAACCCTTAACCAAGCCTCCGAAGGAACCTTACACCCCTTCCCCCGACAGAGAAGAGCGTCCATCTAAAAAATAAAAAGCAGGACAGTGTATCAAAGCTCCGCACGTATATCTTTGAGGAAATACACTATCCGGATTTAATACAAATGAACATACAGGTATCGGGCCCCTCTGAATTTACAACCACCTCCTGGGCAGGAGGCACCACTACAGAATTGATGATATACCCGCAAGCAAGCAGCTATAAGGCTCTGGACTTTGACTTCCGGCTGAGTATAGCCACCGTTAACCTGGAAAAATCAGTTTTCACATCACTTCCGGGCATTTTTCGAACCTTAATGGTATTGGACGGCAGCCTGAAATTAGTGCATGAAGGACATCACACAGCCCAGCTCAAAAAGTTTGAATCTGACCACTTCATGGGCAACTGGATAACTACCAGCTTTGGTCAGGCAACGGATTTTAACCTGATGACCACCCAGGGGACACAAGGGACAGTAACAGGACTGCGCCTTGCCCCGGAGACATATGTTGAACTACAGGAGCCTGCCAATAGTAAAATTATAATTTGTTATGTCCTCAGAGGTGCTCTCGAGGTAGAAGGAGCCCCTTCAACCGTTGAAGCTGGTGCCCTGCTAAGTCTGAGCAACTTTGAAATCAATGATAAAATGCCCGCCATCAAAGCTTTAAACGATACGGAGGTTGTAGTTGTACATATTCAGGGATAAAATTCCCATTCACTCTACGGTCTACCTTGCTCATATTAATCTCCCAGCGCAGTAAACAAGTCAGTCATTTTTGGGTTTAGTAGAATAACCAACCACCAGATCGATGACCGTACAATCGGAACGCGCTTACAACATCCAGTATGACCCTGGCCAAAACTGGGTCATCATGAAATGGGAAGGCTACATATCCAGTGTAGAATTCAGGGAAGGTACTGAACTGATGCTCAACCTGTTGATTAAAAATAATGCAAACAAAGTGCTGGCAGATATCAAAAACATGCTTTTAATAGATCGTGAAGACCAGGAATGGCTGATCAATTATTTTCTGCCCAGAGCTGTACGGTTCGGCTTTAAAGCCATAGCCCTGCTAAAACCTATCAGCATATTTAACGACTCAGCCATTAAACAGATCTCGTCCCACATCGACCGGAAAATCTCTATCCGAATGTTTAATGATATGCAGAGCGCCAAAAACTGGCTAATCGAAACCGAGGCCTGAGCATGAACTCAACCTTCCGTATCGCCCCACAAATGATGAAGCTCCCTGGGGATGGAGGCGAGTATACTCTGCACCTCACCCTCAGTGATATGAGATCGAAGTACTTTTAACACTCCCATGATTGCATTCTCTCCATCCTTGACAGTAGTGATGTCGTGGTGCCCGGCCGGATAATCCTCACGGATCACATGGGTAACAAATTCACCGATATGCTTTATCCGGAAAGGCTTTTCCTGGTATTTCCAACCCTCAACATACAGTCCTTTCAGCACAAGGGGCAGTTGTGCCATTAGCTGAAAAGACTCCTGAATGGTAAGCCTGGCACGCAGTGTATGCAAAACGGCGCGCAACATCCTGCCCGCCAGCTCTTTATTTCCCGGAAAACCCAATTCGGAAGCTACTTCATTGAGTATATGATTTCCTTTTTCAGCATGTTTGATAAAATCCATGGCCTTTCAATTTTAATTTGCCAATGAGTAAATCTTAGCGCATATAATATCTCAAAATATCAGGATTTATTCAACAATATTATTATTCTATTGCAGATAACAACGGCTTTTCTTTTTCATTATATTAACAATCTTTAACTTAGTTTTCAGTTCTAAACAGTGTCTTCAGGCTTTAATTGATACCAATCATAATTGCAAGGCCAATAAAAGCATGATACATGAACTCACTACCGCCTGAAACTCCCCTGGTAACTGTAATAATCGCCACACACAATAACGCAAATACTGTTGAGTATGCCATAAAAAGCGTGCTATGGCAAACTCTTGGTGACTTTGAACTCTGGGTAATAGGTAATCACTGTACCGACCACACGGAAAAGATAGTTCAAAGTCATATGAAAGATCCACGGGTTCACTGGTATAACCTTGCGAGCCACCACCTGCACCCTTCAAAGTTGTATAATGAAGGATTGAAAAGGGCTAAAGGAGAGTATATTGCATACTTAGAAGAAGCAGATATCTGGTTACCAAACCACCTCAAAGACCATATTGAACACCTTCAGTCTGCCTCAACGGATTTCGGCTTCTCTATTATGGAATGTAAATTCTCATTTACCCACGCTGAGGTATGTATACCTATGCTGCAAAAACCGCAGTATGTGCCCGCAATGAGCACCCTCACTCATAATAAATCCGCTGCGGAGCGCCTGGACTATTGGCAGGAAACCCATTCAAGGTACCTGGACTATAGGGTAGCCTTTTTAAAAGAAGCAAGAAAAAGGCATATGTCAATTGAGGTAGTTCCATCGCTTACGGTATTGAAATTTCAATGGAGCGAGGAGAATTATCATGATATCGGCCCTCAACCCTTATTTATGGAGAAGATCATCGAGGAACCCGACTTCCTTCACAAGGAAATGTCTGCTCTAATATATCATGCTTACAGTAATTTGAACCGATATCCTAACTTCAAAAGTATTAAAGCTCAAAATCGCAACTCCATAGCGGACCTCTTGCAGTGGGGCAGCAATACATTACTTCCCCTGCTAAGACGGATGTTTAATGCTATTAATATACTCCGAAAGAAAATTAAACGTGCATATAAAAACATCCTTCATAAGGCCAGGAGCAAATACAGTATCAGCAAATAAGGCTATAAGGAGCAACGTTATGATCAGCGTAGAATATTATTCTACCACTCCAAGCTGTGCCTCCAACTCTTGGATGCGGGCTATGTATTCTTTTTCCTTTCGGGCCATTTCTTCCTGAGTGGCGGAAAGTTCCTCCATATTCTGGCGCATCTCCTCTTCCTGGGCGCGCATTTCTTCAGTCATCTGTTGCGAAGAACTGAGAAGGCTTTCTGTTCTGGCCGTTACTTTATTCGTAGAAATAGAGGATGCTATGGACTCTCCAGCTTTTTCCAAAAATTCGATATGATATGTCTCAAATGGCTTAAATGAGGCCAGTTCCAGGATACCTTCGGTTTTTTCATTCACTTTTAAAGGCACAATGATCACATTGGATGGCGTAGCCTCTCCCAAACCGGAAGTAATGCTGATATACCCCTGAGGCACTTCTTTCAAATGGATCGTCTCTCCTTCAAGATAAGTCTGGCCGATAAGCCCCTGCCCTGCCTCATAGCTGTTGGACACATATTTTTTACGGTTATATGCGTAGCTCGACACCAGATCGATAGTGATCGCATCCTCATCTTCATCATTAATGATGTACAAACCACCCTGATTGATGCTCAGGTAGTTGACAATATAGGAGATCAGCTTATCATAAAGTTGCTCACGGTCAATTTTAGACTGTAAAAGAGACGCCAGGTCTGCCAGACCTTTGGTAGACCAGTTCCGTTTTTCGTCTTCTGCCCGGGCTATTTCAACCTCTTTTAAGGTCTTTTTAAGTTCTTCCTCACTTTTTAAGGCATCCTGGTTTTTGGCATTTGCTTCTTCCAGTAAACTCAGGTTCTCTTTTTCATACAGGTTATTCAGGTTAAAGAGGAAAACTGATGAACTCAACAACATCACAATGACCAGGAACATGTCTTCATAAACTACTCCATATTTTTCTGAAGCTATATTCAACTGTTCATAACCCACACCAAGCATCTCATGGATGGGATCATAAAGTAATACTACCGCTATTATAGAAGCCAGACCTATGCCGAGCATCACTTTTTCCCTGGTGGAAAACAGGGTAAAAGGCAGCACAAGACTACTGGCTATAAACATCCTTGGTGAAACATAATGGACTATCTCAATATTTTCGGGCTGGCTAAGCTTCGTTGACAGGTTGATCCATAGCACGCCAAGCGCCGGTATAATACTCACCAGCAACCGGGAAATGCTATGAAGCTTAAAGGAGTTTAAAATAAGGATACCTAGCGTAAATGCCAGAATAGTGAACATCAACAGGAAGTTGGTATTTTCCCGGAACGAAAATATGATCATAAATACGATGATCATAGAACTGATGATCGCTCCCAATCGGTTCGACAGGATCACCCTGTGCTGCAACTGGAAATCCATACCCTCATCTACCCCGATATGTGAGAGCCTGCCCCAGAGGTTAGCCATATAACTCATACTTCTAGCAATAGGTTGTCAATAGTAAAAGACAAAATAATGATTACTTTATAATAAAACATCCAAAAAAGATAATTATTATCAACAGAAAGTGGCTAAAGGATCAGGCGCAGCAGGTACCCTACCACCACGGCCATGCCAAAACTCAGGAAGGTGCCGATGAGTAAATATTCGGTCTGATTCTTTTCTTCGGTCTTTCTCAGGTCTCCAAACCTGAATATAGACTTTGCCGCCAGGAGAAAACCGATGGCTGCATCCTGCTTCGCCAATAGAAAAATAAGGATCAGGAATCGCTCAATCACACCGATCCAGAGCCCGGCATCCTTAAGGGTCTTCTTTTTATCATCCTCTATTTCTTTTCTCCACTTTTGGGTGGCTATGCCTATAAATATAGCTGTGGGCCGGGAAAGCAGAATGAAAGCACCAATAACATACAACCTTTTGGGATCGGAAATCAGCGCTATGATGTCCAGTTCAAAATCTTTCACCAACAACCACCTCCACACGCATAAAATAACTGCAAGATGAAGTGTCTGGTCAATGATAAACCACAGCGTATTGCGGCCTTGCTGGTATGACTTGATCAGGTCGATCAACAGGTGGGAAATGAATATGATCAAGGCTACATCCCAATGCTTGATATCCCACAATACAAGCCAGGCAAGCGCAGCATGTATGAGCGCATGCAAATACAATTTGGCAGACCGGAAGTGTTTTTTATTGCGGTCTTTAACCCAGGCCCGGGGTTGCAGGAAGAAGTCTCCAATAAGATGGGCAATAAGTAATCTGAGCAGAATTCCAACAGATGCTATCATTTCAGGTTCCTGGTAATGAGTTTATTAAATCGGTTTAGGGCGGCCTCTACGGCATCTATATTTGCAGAGGCCAGTCTTTTGTGTACTGCGGGTTGTGAGATCTTCAATTTAGCAGAAAGCTCCAATTGGGTAACATCCTCCTGTAAGTACAGGCAGGCCGCTTCAGCCATTGCCGAAGACCACCGGTTAATAATGGCATCCAAAAGTTTACAAACTACTCCCAATTCGTCATTCACCTCATCCCATGGGGTGCGTATGGCCAACTCCATACCTGCCTGCTTCATGGAATCGAGGAGCTGCCCCGAGTACTGGAAAGCCTCTCCGTCGGATTCTACAATCTTGTCTGCCTTATAGCTTATCGTTCCTATGCCGATACTTAGCCGGGCATCAGGAAGCTCCTGTAAGGGTTTGGTATCGTTGGTGTCAGTATAATCCCATGCACGCAGTCTAGCACGGATTAAAATTGCAGCCAACAGGGCCTTTGCCGGATCTTCAATCACTCCCTGAAAGCTATCTCCCCGGTATATTTCAAAAGAACCGGTTGCTTTGAGGACTTTGCGGTCCACAATATCAAAAGAGGCTTTAAGAACTTCATTCAAGTGACCTCTCTCTCCTATTTTCTTAGATGATATGATATCTCCTGTAATTACGGCTACCATCAATAGTTTAAGTTTGTTTAATTCTAAGATAGCATTTTTAAATAACTTTCCAAGGTTATAAATGCTAAATACAACCTTTTAAGGTTATTAAATCAATAACACTTACTATAACCATAAAAGGTTATAAAATAAGAAAATAACATTAAAGGGATATAATGGACAACCTGAAGCAGTTATCCATCGACAATATCGAATTTAACAACTAATGCACAATAATGAATAAGCTTTCAGGAATTAACTTTCCGCATCAAATGTAACCCCGTCAATTGCAATTGATTATAATAAACACCAAGAACTAAACAGTGGCTTTACTAAACTTCCGAATGTTTGGTAAAGCTTAACTGCTCAGAAGCACTGACAGCAGGTAATATTGTAAAGCAGAAGAATTGCACCCTTTAAGGGCGGGCATCACCTGATACTTTTAACAAAAGGCTGCACCTTTTGCTGACAGATTGCGCCCTTTCAGGGTTTGGATTTGGCATATGGAGGGAATGGGAAGAGCCATAACCTGATTAATAAATAATCCAGATCTAAGTCATCGTAACATTCTATCATTTCAAATCAGATCGATTTCAATAAACAGAAGCATGACAGAACTAAACAGCAGCTTTACTAAACTTCCGAATGTTTGGTAAAGCTTAACTGCTCAGAAGCACTGACAGCAGGTAATATTGTAAAGCAGAAGAATTGCACCCTTTAAGGGCGGGCATCACCTGATACTTTTAACAAAAGGCTGCACCTTTTGCTGACAGATTGCGCCCTTTCAGGGTTTGGATTTGGCATATGGAGGGAACGGGAAGAGCATGTGTAAGTTCTAAACATGAAAAAACCCGGACTGAAAACAGACCGGGTCTTTTTATATGTATTTTGACAGCTCTCTTATTCAGCCATTTCCATTTCTTTGGCTTGTAAGAACCTTTCTGCATCAAGGGCGCCCATACAGCCTGTACCGGCCGCAGTTACGGCTTGTCTGTAAATTTTGTCGGCAGCATCACCGGTAGCAAAAACACCTTCGACATTGGTTTTTGAGCTTCCTGGCTGCACTTTTAAGTAGCCTACTTCGTCCATATCCAAAACGCCTTTGAATATATCTGTATTCGGCTTATGTCCTATCGCTACGAAAAATCCTTGTACATCCAGTACTTTGGTTTCATTAGTCTGGTTATTAATAACCCTCACTCCGGTTACTTCCTCATCATTACCCAGTATTTCCTCGGTTTCCGTATTCCAGAGGATCTCAATATTTTTGGTATTTTTCACCCTGTTTTGCATGATCTGTGAAGCGCGAAGTTCATCCCTCCTTACGAGCAGATAAACTTTAGGGCAAAGGTTCGCCAAATAAGTAGCCTCTTCCGCAGCGGTATCACCACCACCTACTACTGCCACATTTTTACCTTTATAGAAAAAACCATCGCAAACAGCACAGGCAGAAACTCCTTTATTATAATATTTTTCCTCAGAGGGCAAACCCAGGTATTTTGCACTGGCCCCGGTAGAGATAATGACTGAGTCCGCAATGATCTCATACTTATCATCAATGGTCACTTTGTGGGGATAACCTGAAAAGTCCACTGCCGTTGCCAGGCCATAGCGGATATCAGTGCCGAATCGCTCTGCCTGTTTTTGAAAATCCACCATCATCTGAGGACCATTGATACCATCAGGGTAGCCAGGATAGTTCTCCACATCATTGGTAGTAGTCAACTGGCCGCCAGGCTGGCCGCCGGTTACCATAATTGGTTTCAAACCCGCTCTTGAAGCATAAATTGCTGCAGTATACCCGGCCGGTCCGGATCCGATAATCAGTACTTTAGCTTTTTCTTGTGTCATTATAATTAATTCTGTTTTTTCCTTTCAACCTAACAAAAGTTAGTCTTTCTAAGTTTAAATCTTTCAATTCCACCCCTTGCCAAACACTGCGCAAAACTAAAAAAAATAGGTCCCACTATTCATGAGACCTAATTGATTTTGTTTATGCGGCCATAACTATCCTAAATAAGGTTTTAATGCCTTGCTTCGGGAAGTATGCCTTAATCTGCGAATCGCTTTTTCTTTTATTTGTCGTACCCTTTCCCTGGTAAGGTTAAACTTCTCTCCTATTTCCTCAAGGGTCGTAGAATGCTCTCCGTTTTAACCAAAGTAAAGGGATATTACATCTGCTTCACGCTGTGTTAGTGTCGATAGCGCCCGTTGTACCTCCCTTCTCAGAGAGTCGTTCATGAGTTCTGAGTCCGGAGTTTCCTCCAGGTCATTTTCAAGAACATCCAAAAGGCTGTTTTCTTCTCCCTGCACGAAAGGCGCATCCATAGATACATGGCGGCCGGAAATTTTCATAGTGTCTACCACTTCCGCTGTAGTCACTTCCAATACTTCCGCAAGCTCATCAGGTGATGGCTCTCTTTCATACTTTTGCTCAAGCTCAGAAAACGTCTTGGAGATCTTGTTCAAAGATCCAACCCTGTTGAGGGGCAATCGCACAATTCTGGATTGTTCAGCCAAAGCCTGCAGGATGGACTGTCTGATCCACCAAACTGCATATGAAATAAATTTGAAACCACGTGTTTCGTCAAACCGCTGGGCAGCTTTTATCAAACCAAGGTTACCTTCGTTGATCAAATCTCCAAGTGATAATCCCTGATTTTGGTACTGTTTAGCAACAGATACTACGAAACGCAAGTTTGCTTTGGTCAGTTTCTCAAGTGCTAATTGATCTCCTTCTCTAATCCGTTGAGCTAGCTCTACTTCTTCATCTGGTGTTAATAAATCGACTTTACCAATTTCTTGCAGATATTTATCGAGTGACTGACTCTCTCTGTTCGTAATCTGCTTGCTAATCTTAAGCTGTCTCATTCAGGTTATTTATAATTTTCACTATCGACCATTACGCAAACACCAATTTTATAAAATTTAGTTCCAAATGACAAAAGTCAGAGCAGAATTAATTACTGCTCTGCTCCTTTTTTTCTGGTTTTGGCAACAGTACTTTTCTGGATAGTCTAAATTTACCCGTTTTCTTGTCAATTTCAACTAATTTCACTTTCACTTCCTCTCCAACTTCGAGTATTCCTTCCATATTCTCTACTCTTTCCCACTTGATCTCGGAGATATGCAGCAGGCCATCTTTACCTGGCATAAACTCTATGAAAGCTCCGAAAGGCATGATAGACTTCACTTTACCATCATAAACCTGGCCTACTTCCGGCACGGCTACGATAGCTTTTATTCTCTTCAATGCCTCGTTCATTGAATCCTTATCAACAGCAAATACGCTTACCACACCTTTATTATCAATTTCTTCGATAACGATGGTAGCGCCGGTCTCTTTCTGGATTTCCTGGATCACTTTTCCTCCAGGTCCGATAACCGCACCGATCATTTCTCTCTCGATAGTAAGCACTTCCGATCTTGGTGCGCTAGGCTTAAGATCAGGATTAGGCTGAGCTATGGTTTTCTTCATTTCATTAAGAATGTGAAGTCTGCCTTCTTTTGCCTGCTCCAATGCCTGCTTTAGCACATCGTAAGAAAGACCATCTACTTTAATATCCATCTGAGTGGCAGTGATACCTTTCTCAGTACCTGTAACTTTAAAGTCCATATCGCCCAGGTGGTCTTCATCTCCAAGGATATCAGAAAGTATGGCAAATTTACCTGACTTGCTATCGGAGATCATACCCATGGCAATACCTGATACAGGTGCTGATATCTGAATACCGGCATCCATCAGGGCCAGTGAACCGGCACATACTGTAGCCATTGAAGATGAGCCATTAGACTCAAGAATATCAGAAACCACACGGATAGTATAAGGGTTTTCTGTTGGCAACACCTCTTTAAGTGCTCTCCACGCCAGGTTACCGTGACCAACTTCCCTTCTGCCGGGACCTCTGTTAGGCCTTACTTCACCGGTTGAGAACCCTGGGAAGTTATAGTGTAGCATAAATTTATTGGAACCTTCAAACATGGCACCGTCAATCATCTGCTCATCCATTTTGGTTCCGAGGGTAACTGTGGTCAACGACTGGGTCTCTCCCCTTGTAAACAATGCAGATCCGTGAGTAGAAGGTAAGAAGTTAACTTCTGAAGCTATTGGTCTTACTTCATTAAGCTTTCTTCCGTCAAGTCTTTGTTTTTCATCAAGCACAAGGTTTCTGCTTGCTTCTTTTTGAATAGACTTAAAATATCTTGCAAACATGAATTCGTCAAGCTCGTAATCTTCAGGCAGGCTCTCAACAAATTCTTCTTTTAATTTTTTGAAGCCCTCCGAACGCTCATGCTTAGACCCTTGAGCTTTTACTAAAGCATATGCTTTGTCATAAAGCTCAGCCTGCATTTTGGCTCTCAGTTCTTCATCATCATTTTCGTGGCTGTATTCTCTCTTTACAGTTTTTCCAACCTCTTCCATAAGCTCAATCTGAGCCTGGCATTGAACCTTGATCGCCTCGTGGGCCACTTTAATGGCTTCAAGCATATCATCTTCAGATACCTCTTTCATCTCTCCTTCCACCATCAGGATATTATCTATGGTAGCAGCTACGATCAGATCAAGGTCAGCTTCTTTGTTTTGCGACAGTGTAGGGTTAACAATGTATTCGCCGTTAATCCTTGAAACTCTTACTTCTGATATGGGTCCGTTAAAAGGGATATCAGAAACTGCAAGGGCTGCAGAAGCTGCAAGGGCTGCAAGTGCATCAGGCAAAGCCTCCTCGTCGCCAGAGATAAGTGAGATAGCTATTTGTGTGTCAGCATGGTAATCGTCGTTGAACATTGGACGAATGGCACGGTCAACTAACCGGCTGATCAGAATTTCATAGTCAGAAAGACGGCCTTCTCTTTTGAGGAAACCGCCAGGTATTTTCCCGGATGAGGCGAATTTTTCTTGATAATCTACTGATAAAGGAAGGAAATCAACTCCTTCTTTGGCTTCAGGACTTGATACTACAGTGGCTAGCAGCATGGTGTTACCCATTCTGACAACTACAGAACCATCGGCTTGCTTAGCCAATTTACCGGTTTCTATAGTGATGGTTCTCCCATCAGGTAAGTTTATAGTTTTGTT
>NZ_SMLW01000604.1:0-1939 GCF_009711405.1 Fulvivirga kasyanovii
AAAACAGGCTGAGCTTTTTCGATTTTAGGTAAACCTGAAGTGATTTAAAATAACATAAAAGTAAAACCAATTAAAAATAGAAGATCATGTCAAAAGAACACGTATTTGAAGTAGTGAAAAAGATAGTAATGGAAGTACTTCCTGATGTAGGGCCAGAGCAGGTTACCCTGGATATCAGTCTAAAAGACCTGGGTGCCAACTCAATTGACAGAATGGAAGTGGTGACCATGTCGATGGAAGAGCTGGGCTTGAAAATACCCTTGATGAGCTTTGCACATGTAAGCAATATTGAAGGGCTGGTGGATGTGTTAAATATGAATTACGCTACTGTTAGTGAAAGTGATACCCTGTAACTTATCCGCAATTACACCAGGCTGAAACCGGCCTGACCTGTTTACTTTTCTTACTATGTAATGCGCGATAAATAATGCTAAAGACCAATAAAGTAGGAATTACCGGGATGGGGATAGTATCATCCATTGGAAGTGACCTTTCCTCATTTTGTGATTCCTTAAAGAACGGCAAGTCCGGCATCAGACAAACGACAAATGCCAGAGAACCTAAGGTGTCCGTTGATATTGCGGCTGAAATACAGAATTTCGCCTTTTCAAAATCCCTGGGCCGTTTTACAAATATACCGGATGAAAAACAGCAGCATGCCCGGAAACTGGGGCAAAGGGCTCCATTTGTTATTCAAACCTCCATCATATCCGCTCTGGAGGCATGGCAAAACGCCGGGCTGTTTGATAAAGAAGCTTTACCGGAGCGAACAGGATTAATTGTAGCCGGACAAAACAGCACCCAGAATTATCAATACGACCTGATTCCGAAATTCAGGGAAAATCCCGAATACCTGTCGCCCAGGTATGCACTTGAGTTTTTGGAAACCAATCAGGTTGGCGTACTGAGCGAACTGTTTGGCATACAGGGTGAAGGGTTTGTAGTAGGAGGGGCCTCGGCCACCGGAAATGTGGGTGTCATTAAAGGATACCGGCAAGTGCTTTCCGGCTTTGCAGATGTATGCATGGTGGTGGGCACTTTAGCCGATCTTTCACCTATGGATATCCAGGGCTTTATCAATATAGGGGCCATGGGAGGGAAAAAATATGGTGATCAACCTGCGAAAGCCTGCCGCCCTTTTGATACGCAGCATGAGGGCTTCATTTACGGGCAGGCCAGTGCATGTGTGATCTTTGAATCAGAAACCAGTGCAGCCAAAAGAGGAGTGCCATTCCTGGCTGAGGTTAGGGGTGGTGCCATGAATCTTGACAGTAACAGTTCGGCCAATCCCAATGTGACTGGAGAAGCAAAAGCCATGCAGTCAGCACTCGACCAGGCCGGGTTGTCTGCCGCCGATGTAGATTACATCAATACCCATGGCAGCTCATCGTCCCTTGGAGATATAACGGAAGCGGAAGCCATCAGCCAGGTGCTTGGAAAACGAGAGGCCTGGCTCAATGCAACCAAAGGCCTTACGGGCCACTGTCTGTATTCGGCCGGTATGGTGGAGGTGATTGCCACCGTTTTGCAGATGCAGGAAGGCTTTCTTCACCCCAACCTCAACCTGGAAGACCCGGTGCGTAAAGACCTTAAATTTTGTGGTGCCGAGGCTACAGACCATCAGATCAATGTAGCCATAAGCAACTCCTTTGGTTTTGGAGGTATCAATACCTCTGTCGTTTTGGAACGGGCTAAAAACTGAACCTGAAAATTAAATTAACTATGAAGAAAATATACTTATTTACTGGGCAGGACTTGATCTCTGACAACGAACTGGAGACCCGAACCGGGGCAAATAGACTTTTCAGGCACCGCCCTACAATCTACACGAAAGACTACAACTAGTATTTGGATTTAAGAGAAGTGCAACCCGTGTAATAGCACTGAAGGAGCGGGCAGATTGTCCGTTCCTCAGTGCATTACCAGGTTATTCAGCAAA
>NZ_SMLW01000604.1:2188-25879 GCF_009711405.1 Fulvivirga kasyanovii
TAAACCCTTTGACCAAAGCCTCTATGCCTGCACTGATGGGGCTTATGGGAGAACGGCTCACCGGCGACACCCATATTGAGGAACCAAACCTCCTGGTAAAAGGAATAGATGCCTGCCTGGGCGTTGACGGCATACCACAAAGCGCTACAGGACAAACATCTTTATTTACAGGATTTAACGCGCAGGCACACCTGGGTTATCACCTGATGGCTTATCCCAATGATCAACTGATATCACTGATCAACAAAAGGTCGATATTCAAATTTGCCAAAGAAAACCAAATCAAAAGTATCTTTGCCAACTCGTACACAGATGGTTTCTTCAAATCATTTGACAAAACCTCTCCCAATTATAGCGTAACAACGCGATGTATTTTAGCCTCCAAAACCAATTTTAACACGCTTGATGATCTCATAGAAAACAGAGCGGTACATTGGGACATAACCAACATCACCTTACAAGGGACGCCTAATGGCAGAGTGCCGTTGATCGCACCATACAAAGCCGGTGAAAATCTTAAAAACCTGACCAAGGATTACGACCTGGTGCTATTTGAGTGCTTTTTGCCTGATCTGATCGGTCATAAGAAGGACATGGAGCAATCCATTAAATTTTTGGAAGTATTCGACGAGTTCCTCGGAGGCGTGCTCAACGATAAGCCCGAAAATGTGCATGTTTTGATATCCAGTGATCATGGCAATATAGAAGACCTGTCTTTTGGTGGGCATAGTAAAAATCCGGTCCCGCTGATCTTTATAGGTAATGAAGCACATCACTTTCAACAGGTAGATGCCATTGACCAGATCTTCAATACCATATTTACCAGGTTGTTTAACACCGCACCTGTAGCTGAATATGAAGCGTTTTAGCGATTTACCAGTGTTGGAGCCGAATTGTCCATATGAAATATGAATCTGAAGAATAGCCCATGATACCCACAGTACACATATTTTCAACATCATTTAAGGAGCCTCTCCGGCAGCGAGCCTTCTCCGACTACCTGTCGTTGCTTTCTCCGGAGCTAAGAGAACAGAACATGCGCTACCTGAGGTGGCAGAACCGTCATGCCCACCTGTTTGGGAGATTGTTGTTGATCGAAGCCCTCTGGCATTTTGGTATAGAAGGTGACATCTGGGGAAATATCATGTATAATGATTACAAACGGCCATACCTGACCCTGACCGATTATGATTTTAACATCTCCCATTCCGGCGATTATGTGGTCTGCGCCATAGCTAAGAATGTCCGGCTGGGTATAGATATCGAGGAAAACAGGAAAGTGAACCTTGCACACTTCCGCAACATCATGACCCCGGATCAGTGGGAAGAAATCAATGACGCAGGCACCCCGTTTAAAACTTTTTATAAGTACTGGACCATCAAAGAAAGCGTGATCAAGGCTGATGGCAGAGGGTTTTATATACCACTGGATGAGCTTGAGGTAAAGAACAATACCGTACAATTTGATGGCAACCTATGGTTTGTGAATGAGGTGGAATATGCCCACGGTTACAGTGCCGCACTTGCCACCAATCAGGTAGCAGCATATAAATTTCACGCCATAGATTTTTACGAAGCGGACATAGCGACCCGGTTAAGCCAGAAATTAGTTCAACTTAAATAAATATGCAAATGACTGAAAATGACATTTACGATCTGATTGCAGCTCACGTGGCAGATATTACTGCAGATGTAGAGCATGGCCCGATTACACGAGCCTCAATGTTATCACCTTTAGGCATGGATTCCATAGGCCGTGCAGAGTTAATCGCCAGAATGCAGGAAGAGTTATCCATAACCGTTCCCGCATACGAATTTCACCAGGCCAATGACCTGGGCGAACTTGCGGCCATATTCGCAAGTAAAATAAGCGAGGTGCAGAAAAGCGCATAAAAACCAGGCGTGTTATGCACGTAAATTTTCCTAACCCACAATAAGTACAAAGCTCCTTCCCCGAAGGAGCCTGGCATCCCTGTGCCTTCCAAATAACCACCTTAAACCACCAAAGAAGAAGTCTTACATTTTTGTTTCGTTGGCTAGTTTCTCAAAAAGTCGATCAGTAGTGGTCGGCTTTTTTTATGCACTTTATTTTATCATCTAGTTCAAGTCTTTAGCGCAGCGATGACTTGGACTCATCGTACACGAAGTCTTCAGGCTTCCAATGAGCGACTATCAGTCCGAAGATTGATAAAAGAGAAGGGTACAAGTGGCGCTACGCTAAACACTTGCACCAGCTATTGCTTAAATAGAATTGCAGTTATGGGCATGTCCCACTCTCCACGCAGAAAGTCATCCCGAGGCTTGAGGGAACCAACCAGGCTCAAGGCAGGAACTACTGTTTACGTCTACAGCAATCCGGGCAGGGCTTTAGATAATATAGAATTTTGCAGTATGTTAGTATTCTGGAAGAGTTCTTCAGTTATGAGGCAATAAAATGAAATTTCTGAAACGGCTATTTAAATCAAAGAAGTATGTCAATCTTAAGCTGGAAATAGAGGAAGGCCAATATCATGAGGAATTGGTGGACATAAGTAAGGTCAACGAAAGGGTTGAAGAACTTCAAAATCATTATTTCCCTAGGAAGGACCCTGATAAGGTATAATCAATATGGTGTTTGGTGGGCAATATTATTGATGAGCATTATTTTGGAGAAGAAAAAGAAATTAGGAGAGGAACAAAGCATTTTCCTCCAGGTGCGAAAGTATACTGCTTTCCAGCTAGATGGGGTGATGGGTATGAACAAATATTAGTGATAGGAAGACCCAGAAAATCTAAGAGATTCATTATGGTAATTCTGAATTCCAATCTCGTAAGAAACTGGAGGCTTATGCGGGTTTATTCTCCATTTATAAAAAAGAAAATGTTAGAAAATGGAGGGTGGGATGATTCAGAAAAATCTAAAGAAACCATTGAAGAAATGCTGAAGTGGCTGCCAGAAAGATCATCTAAAATAAAGAAAAGATAGCTTTTAGACTCCTTTCTGGTTCATGTCTTAAACACTGCGATGATCTCGACATATGATGCAGGAAGTGCTAAGAATTTTAAAGTATTGACCACTACTTAAGCAACTACAAACAAGGTCATTTACCACTCCCCACCCAGAAAGTCCTCCCGAGGCACGAGGGAACTCATTAAAAACCGCGCAGAAACTTCCATTTAGCAATTCATTCATCAGTAAGCTCTAAGCCGGTCAACTTTCCATAACACACATAGCCCACCCTGAATTTTTCTCTAATTAGCATTTTTCCAGTAAGTTAGCCCCATACATCACACCAAACTGATATCATGATAACAATAGCTCTATCGGAAAGCGGATTTCAAGTCAATGAGGAAACCTTAACGTTTCCGGTAAAGATTGAACATCTTAAAAACCTATTTGGAGAATGCAGACACTTTAAAGCTAAATACAATAATATTTTCACTTGGGATGACCTGGGTATTGCGGCATACTCGAAAGAAGGTAAAGAGGCAGAAAGCCTGCAAGTAAGCCTGGAGCAAAAGGAGTATAAGTTTAGCCCAAAACAAGTTTTTAAGGGACAACTCCTGTTCAAAGGAGAGGAGATCATCAGTTATTACCGCGCTCATAAAGATGAACGTGTAAAACTATTTAAGGGCGACAAGGATGGCGCGCTCGTAGCCAATGGTGTCAGTGCCTGGTTTAGTGTGGAGGAAGGCAGCATTGAGACTATCGAACTTAGCGGATACCAGGAGACAGAAAAGGAAAAATTTGAACGTTTGCCCGTTGATGATAAATTTAAATATTTCGTACCGCTATGGGAGGCATGGATTGCAGAAACAACCAGGATTGTGCCTGATGACAATGAATACTATAACCTTACCCGCGGAATCACTAAAGAAGATATTAAAGGGCACTCAAAACTTGATGATGATACTGTAATACCCGATGCGCTCATTAATTTTTATAAGATATACAATGTCGAATATGATGCCGTTACTTCCGCTTTCAGTTTTTCTGTCAATGGTTGGGACTATGACCTAATACCGTTTGATGACATTGCAGAAGACTGGCTTAATATCCAATATCTGCAATTTGGAGATGAAATAGAGCCGGAGGATTTGAAAGATTTTTCTCCAAAAGTTAAGGCAGATGACTACGCCAACCCGAAATGGATCCCTTTTGCCACCGGCAGAAATGGAGACTACCTGCTTTTTGACACCGACCCAAGTGACGAAGGAACATACGGACAGATCATTGAGCTACAGAATGAGTCCTGGGAGCGTAATGTGATAGCCGATTCTTTGGCTGATCTGATACAAAAGGAAATTGACCTCATTAAAAGTGGGGAAACTAAGAAGTTTGATTTTATTCTTAGTAATGGGGATTAAGGAGAGTTTATATTTATTAAAAAGGTAGTATGAAGAACCATGTTAGGTAAAGAGACTAGCTTAACGTATTAAAGGCTCCAGAGGATATAAATCCAAAGGAGCCTTAAACCATAGCACCATTAACTAAAAGGCTACCAATTTTATATTTTAATTACAAGGTGTACCGTAAGCCCTGTACTTGTATAGGAGAAACTGAGTCCCGTCTACATTGAGCTGATAACCCTTGTTTTTGGCCTTCGACCATTTTCTGTAGCTCCAGCCATACTTTTGCCGTGCTTTGTTAGACCAGGATACCCTTGCCCGGCTTCGGCCTAAAGCCTTAAATCTTGAGTGTGTTAACCGGCTGACCACATTCGACTTACAATTACCTTCCATTCTGGCATGTTTGCCATTGGTACTTATCGACGCATCTATTCCTTTTAGAGCCTCATTTACTTCTTCTTCAAGCAGCGTACGCTCCTCCCTGTCGGTACCTAAATACTCCCGCTCAAAGTCCGAATAACTCATGATCGAATCAGACTCAATGTCTCTCAGCACCCTGACAAAGTTGTTGTAAAGTTCAATAGTATGCGTTTGCTCTTCTGTTGCCACATCGGGGTCCGGCTGATTTGCCGGCGCAGGTTCATTCACTGACTCATCCATACAGGCTACCAGACAGCCGGCAGCCAATAGTGAAATAGCATAGGTTTTGAAATTGATTAATTTTTTCATAACATATTTAGTTTGGTTTAGCATGGGACAAAGCTATTTCCGGCCATGAAAGGAATAATCAGTCAATTGACATAAAGGCCTTCTCAATTGATAAAAGGGTGATTTCAGTTGAGACGCAATGCTTGTTAACAGGGGGCAAACTCCTCTTCCAGCACAACATTGCTAGCCCTAAGAGGGCGCTATCGATCAGCAAAAGGTGTAGCCTTTTGTTAATTCAACCGGAAAGGATACAAGCCCCGAGGGGTGAGATTTCGTGAGTTTAGCAGAATTGCTCCTGTCAGTAGTTCTGAACGGTCAAGCTTTACCAAGCATCCATAAGTTTAGTAATGCCGCGATTTAGCTCTGCAAAACCCACCAAAGATAGCCGGCACGGATATGCAATAGTATTGAGCGGGTGTGGGGGACTTTAATTTTTAATCACTGGAAGAAAAACAAGGCAGCACATCTTCTCTAAAATAAGGTTCCTGATTTGTCCAAAACATATATTTGACCTTCAGGAAGTCTTTTGCAAAGGCATGTAATAGAGGTACTATATTACTTCTTGATCCTTTGCCCTTCTCATGTGTTTCATCATAATCCTGATCTGCCCCCGTTTTGCCGATGTAATTTCCATCCTGAACAGCAATTCCGACCGGAACAGTATAATCTCCTTCATGCATAAGTGCCAGAGCATGGTTAAGTTGTCCTTTTCTTGTAATCATCAGGTCAGGAGCCCCCAGGCCGACACCAATAGTTTCACCATATACATAGATGCTCCTTAGGTAACCCTTGTCATCATACGGCAGCCATTCACCGGGCATAAAATTGGCATATATCATGGTGGTTGATGTAGGAAATGCCTTTTTCAATGCGACCATATTAGCCTTTAGTCCACTCAGGTAAGCCTCTTCTGAAAAGCTGGTATCAGTTTCTGTATTTACTCCGATAGCTGTTTCCTGCAGGTTAATACCTTCGATTTTACCATCAAGTGTGGCTCCCAGAGCTTCTATTAGCAGGGCAAATCGTTCTCTGACTTGTTTGTTCCAGCGTTTGGCAACCCAACCTTCTCCTTCATAGCCATCATTATATTGTATAGTAGCACCCCCTCCATACGTATCGGTAAGCAGGTATGACGGAATGGCAATATATTTAGGGTTAAAGGTGGCATCTTGTAATTGTATAAAGAGTTTCTTGTTGTGTTTTTCGAGGTATAGGTAATCTTCTATAATTGAAGAGAAATCATACCGGTCCTTTTGAGGTTCAAGCTCCTTCCATGTGTACATGATTTGGGCACCTTTGAACATGGGATGAGAAAGCAAGGGATGATCTTTTAGCGATTGCCTGTCCTTCGCAAAGTATACAAAATGTTCAATATTATTCTCTTCTATGGGACATGCAGCATCAAGATATTCCTTATAGGCGTTTTTATACTTTTCATCCGGTTTTTGCCATTCCTGTCCAAATAGCCTGCTACCGAAAACAACTGTACTGAACAAAAACAGGATAAACAAAAAAGCCTCAATAGTATATCTCCGGGGTTGCATGTTTATCAGTTAAAGTTAGACGTTCCATCTGCTAAGCGATTAATAAACCTGGTGGTTTTATCAAACACCTCTTCAGGCTCTTCTTTGTGAGGTGTATGACCGACAGCCGGCATAATATACTTTTCGGATTTTCCACTTACCTGGTTTATCGTTTTCTCCACCTGCTGCAATGAACCATATTCATCTGCCTCGCCCTGGATAAATAAAAGAGGACAGGTGATTCGGTACAAACAATGCTCTATATTCCAGTCTCGATAGTCACTCCTGGTCCAGGTTTCGGTCCAGGCTTTAAAGAGCGTTTCTACTTTACTGCCGTGGTACTTTTCCAGTCGCACGGGCAGGTTAGTAGTTTTATACGCCTCTATAGCCTTATATATGCCCTGGAGCGTGATATCCTCAACAAAAATGTGAGCAGCTTCGCAAATTACTGCTTTGATCTTTTCGGGAAATTTCCTGGCGGCTAACAAAGCAATGGTTCCACCATCACTATGTCCGAATAAAATGGCATCATCTATACCCAAAGTGATCAGTAAATCATGGAGTACATCAGCTTCCAGCTCCATGTAATTGACAGGCCTTTGGTGGGTTGGCATGGGATCAGATTTGCCATAGCCCAAACGGTCGTATACCAATACATTACATTCCGTCGCCTTTGCAAGCCTTTTTAGAAAATCCCGCCAGAGCTGTACGCAGCCGAGGGAGTCATGCAGAAAAACCAGTGTAGGACGATTTTCATATTCCTTTTCTGATTCTACATAAAGGTTAGCACCATTTATTTGTATGAGTTTATCAGGTTTTTTATGGGGCATGCCAAGGTTACTTTCGTAATAATGATGAATTTTTTAATGCTCCACAATAATAAACAAACCCTGTGAATCCATAGAGAAGTATCACCAGCTTAACATGACTTGTCTTTTATTATATTTGGGCTTTCTGTAAACTTATGAATATGGATGTACCTTCATGTAATGAGATCAAAGACCTTAACTTCTGGGTGCCTCCACAGCCAAGCAGTTTGATGCTGACCATCATCACCCGTGAGGGGAAAAAAGTAAAAATTGATATGCTTCCCGATATGGACGATGCCTCTGACGAGTCCATACCTGACCTGAAGCGGAAACGAACCATATATATTAATGACCAGGCAGTGCCGCTAAAATCTGAAGCAGAGGCAGCGGCCATGCGCTTACTGTCAGACTTGATAGCTAAAGAGCAGTTGGGGCATCCCCAAGGGCTGGCTGTTTATATGGCCAATGAGATGATCGAATACTTTGGATATCAGAAGTAAAGTACCCTATGAGTACAAAGCCAAAGGAGCAGCTTCAAAAGCCTGAAAAGAACTTTTGAAACCGCCTTTGAACTTTTTCGGATGGCCTAAAACAGTAAAACAGTGAACTGAAAACTATGAACCGATCAAAGTAAGTCCTTTCTGTTGCAAAATGGCCATGGCCAGTACCCATAAAGCTACCCCGCCAATGAGTGCAATACCCAGGAATGACACCACAGGGTAAAGCAGAAAAATGGCCAAAGCACTTCCCAGCACCCAAAGGCTGTCCAGTATAATGATCAGCCGGACCTGAGTGGTTTTTACAGGATTTTGAACGGCATTGTAATAAACAAAGGAGGCAAAAAGCATCAGGAAAATTCCGGTTGCTATAAATGGAGCAGTGGGTTGCACTTCAAATAACGTTGCAGCGGTTTCAGCAAACAATACCAGCCCGAGGCCGGTGATACCGGATGAAAGGGCGTTAATTTTTAGAACTTGAGATAACTTTAGCATAACGATTTTGATTTGATGTTTACACAAATTTCAGGGTTTGGCAGGAGCTCGGGTTGTTAATACACGACAACAGATTATCAGAAAACGCCACGGTTCGGGAATTTGAATTAATTTATATCTTTGATAGCAGATGGACTTTAAAAAGCAATTTATGGGATCGCTGCTGGCTTATGCTACACAACGCAACATGGATGTGCAAGCCTTATGCAGTAGCTCTGGCATGGAGAGTCCGGACGCTGATATTTCGCCGGCTCAGATGAATGACCTCTGGCATAATGCGGCAAACCTTTCCGGAGATCAGTCATTTGGTCTGCATTTTGGGGAGGCCATGCAGCTTTCTGCCTTGGGCGTGGTTGGGCAGGTGGTACTTACCAGCAGTACTGTTGCGGAAGCGTTGTCGCAAGCAGGAAAGCTGATATACCTGATCACGGATATTTTTACTCTTGAAGTAAGCCATGCTGCGGACACATTCACCATCTCACTGATCGCAAACGGGAAAAGCGCCTCTGAATTTCCCTCCACATACCGGCATATGGGCGAGTATCTGCTGGCTTTTGTTATTCATGAGCTGGATGGGCTGATCCTCAGGAAGATAAAGCCGGTAAGTGTTGAGGTACCATTTGATATTGCTCATAAGCCTGAGTACGAAAGGGTGTTGAGGACATCCAATATTTCATTTACCCAATCATTCAAGATAACCTTCGACAGCGATTATCTCTCATTGCCTGTTATTACAGCAAACCACACACTTCAGGCATACGCTTTAAAGCAGATCGATATTTTGCTTATAGAAAATAGCCATACAGGGCCATTGAAAGACAAAGTGTTTAACCATTTGCTGGCCAATTCCTATTTGAACAACATCACATTAGACGATGTTGCTTCAAATTTCAATATGGGAGCCAGGACTTTACAGCGAAAGCTGAAGAATGAAGGCATTACCTTTATGGAAATCGTTGAAGAAGTACGAAAAAACCTGGCCATCCAATACCTGAACAAAGGAGACCACCAGGTAAAAGAAATTGCCTACGCACTCGGCTATCAAGACCCTAGTGGTTTTGTAAGGGCTTTTAAAAGGTGGACAGGGAAGAAGCCGAGTAATTATCTGGCCTGAAATAAGGCATTCAGGAATTTTTACAGGCAACAGAAATCAATTATTTGATTTTTGCAAATCATCGATTGATATCAACAAACCATTTCAGGCGTCCTTGCCGGAGCTTTGTATCATTCAAAAACAAAAATCAAACATCATGAATTTATCCAACAACAAAATTCTTATTACCGGCGGAGGTTCAGGTATTGGTCTGGGACTTACCGAAAGGTTTATCAGTGAAAACAATACCGTCATTATTTGTGGCAGGAGAGAGGAGGTGCTGAATGAGGTAGCGGATCGCTTTGATAACGTGATAACCTACACGTGCGATCTGTCAACAGAATCAGGCAGGACAGCATTATATGAATGGGTAGCTTCGGAGCACCCGGATTTGAACGTGCTGGTCAATAATGCAGGTATTCAAAACTGGATGCATATTGAAGACGAGGGATTTTATGACAAGGCAAAGCTCGAAATAGAGACTAACGTATTGGCTCCTCTACACCTGACCAGTATGTTTATCAAACTTAAAAAGCTGGATACGGTTATTAATGTATCCTCAGGGCTGGCCTTTGTACAAATAGCCAAAGTGCCGGTTTACTGTGCTACCAAGGCCTTTTTTCACTCATTCACGCGTTCACTGAGGCATATGCTGAAAGAGCGGAACATCGAAGCCATTGAGGTCATTCCTCCGGCACTGAATACAGACCTGGGTGGGAAAGGCATCCATGACCAATACCCTCCGGTGAGTGAGTTTGTAGAGTCCGTATTTCAACAGCTTGGTGAAGGCAAACAGGAAATTGCCTGGGGCTTTAGCGAGGTAATATCAAAGGCATCTCCTGAGGAAGTTGCTGAAACTTTTCAGAAAATGAATGCCTGATCAATTTGGTCCACTGAGTAATTGACTCAGTAAACATGTAACTGCGACCGGATTTCCTGCTTGGGTCGCAGTTGCAATATTGATAAATGTTTACCTTTACAATACTTTGATCTTTACAAACAAGCCATGGAAGTACTTTCAATAAAAGGCTTTTATCAGGATCTGCTGCCAGATGTTGATCTTGACCAGTATTTTGGAGATAACAATAATCAGGATATCGGACACTTCAATGTGTTTGATATTGCTGAAATGTGGAGAAAAAGCCCATCCAAGCCTAAAATGCCCTACAACAGGAGGACATATTACAAGATCAGCCTTGTCAATGGCCGGAATAAAGTTGAGTATGCGGATAAAGTTGTAGATGTTGAGGACTATGCCCTGATATTTGCCACACCTAAAGTGCCATACAGATATTATCCGGTAAATTCTGATCAAAAAGGATACTTCTGCGTATTCACAGGTGAATTTTTATCAAAGTCAAAAACAGGCACACTTATAGATGAGCTACCGATCTTCAACCCTGCCTCGGATTTTGTTTATCACCTTGACCGGGAGTTGTATGACCGTGTAGATGATATTTTCAAAAAGATGCAACAGGAATTATCGTCTGACTATACCTATAAGTATGACTTGCTTCGTACCTATCTTTTAGAGCTTGTTCATTTTGGTCAAAAGCTACAGCCGGTTAATCCTTCAGATATACCTCATAACGCCTCAAGCAGGATCTCTTCTTTATTTATAGAATTGTTGGAACGGCAGTTTCCCATAGAATCTACCTCACAACGGGTCAGGATCAGGTCCGCCAACGAGTTTGCGGCCTCGCTCAACATACACGTTAACCACTTAAATAAGGTGCTAAAGGAGGTGACCGGAAAGACAACCTCAGACATTATCAAAAGCCGTTTGGCCCAGGAAGCTAAAATTCTTCTCCGTCAAACACAGTGGAACATTTCAGAAATAGCATTTAGCCTGGGTTTTGAAGAAATAGCCCATTTTTCAAACTTCTTTAAAACATTGACCTCTTACTCACCTTCGGAATTCCGGAATGGAATAAAAGGCTAAGCAAAGAGTTTACAGCTTTATGTTGTGTTAACTAAAAGAGCGATTTCAATTTGCCTGGTATACCCTCCAAAGGTAAAATGTATTGTGCCGCTCCCAGCTTCACGGCTTCCCTGGGCATACCATATACCACACACGTAGCTTCATTTTGAGCAATGGTTATTGCTCCGTTGTTGCGCATTTGCAGAAGGCCTGCCGCTCCGTCATTACCCATGCCTGTGAGGATAATGCCAATGGCATGATGCCCCGCACTTTTGGCCACCGATTCGAAAAGTACATCTACGGAGGGCCTGTGCCGGTTTACCAGCTCACCACTTCTGATCCTTAGCCGGTATTTGGTCAGGCTATATTCCAGCGTCATGTGAAATCCTCCCGGGCAAATATAAGCATGTCCGTTTTGAATGATCTCGCCGTCTGTGGCTTCTTTGACTACGATGGTGCAGCGTGTGTCGAGGCTTTTGGCAAAGGACTGGGTAAAGCCGGCCGGCATATGCTGTACGATCAGAAAAGGGGGGCTGTTAGCAGGTTCATGTTCCAAAAGCTGCCTGATAGCTTCGGTGCCACCGGTTGATGCCCCTATGGCTATAATTTTACTTATAGGTTCCGAAGGTGTACTTATTTCCGGAGCCATGTCACCTGCAGCATCACGGAGGCTGGCATCCGGAGCTTGCTCAGCCTGGGCCAGTGGTCTTCTTCGTACGGGAGCCATGTTGGCAGCTTTTATGGCATCAGTTATCAGTATTCGGGATTCTTCAAGGTGATCCTTAGTGTTTCTGATTTCAGATTTTGCTAATATTTCCACCGCACCCAGTTCCAGGGCTTTTAGAGCCTGCCGGCTGCCCTTTTGAGTGAAACTTGAAATAATAACTACGGGAATAGGATACTGTGCCATCAGCGTTTTGAGAAAGGTGAGTCCGTTCATTCGCGGCATTTCCAGGTCCAGCGTAATTACGTCAGGCACCTCCTTGCGGATCTTCGTAGCTGCAAAATAAGGGTCAGCGGCGGCACCCGTTACCATAAGTTGCGGGTCTGAGTTTATAATACTGGTCAATGTTTGTCTTACCAGTGCAGAGTCATCAACAACCAGAACTTTAATTCGCCTCATACATTACTGAGTAGCTTCATTTTAACTTTTCCTGTAGCCGTGTTGAATATCACCTTCCTGCCATGATGGCCCCCTGTATGTCGGGCTAGTATTTTTATGCCATATTGGACAAGCAACATATCGGCTACTGCTGCATTTCTTGTTCCGATAGCGTACTGAATGTTTGGGGTT
This sequence comes from Fulvivirga kasyanovii, assembly GCF_009711405.1. GTDB lineage: Bacteria > Bacteroidota > Bacteroidia > Cytophagales > Cyclobacteriaceae > Fulvivirga > Fulvivirga kasyanovii. The sequence goes on from NZ_SMLW01000604.1 coordinate 14,858, forward strand.
AGGGAATTGGAACCTCCGAATATTTTAGCCTCTATGTTTAAAATGGAGCAACCTCTTTTAAGCATAGAATTCACAAGTACATGGATAGAAAAATATCCTTGGTTAGGGTTACCGTTTATTGCATCAGGCGTGCCAGGTACCATAAAATGGTTCATGCCTGCTACCCGTGTCAGAGGATCCCACAGGCAAACTGAAACACATGAACCTAAGATGGTATGTATTTCGGTATTGCCTGAGGTAACTATAAAATTGCCATTTATCAGGTTGTACATTTTTACATCACTCATATGTATTCCTGTAGATGGTGGGGCTTACCTGCTTGAAAGGTACTGTCATACCCAGAGTGGATTCACTATGCCCCAGGAATAACAGGCCTCCGGGGCGTAAATATCTTGCCAACCGATTGATCACTTTTTCCTGAGTGCTTTTGTCAAAGTAGATAAGCACATTTCTGCAAAATATGAGATCAAAGCTCATTGAAACAGGCATGTCAAGGTCATAGACCAGGTTAACCCGCTTATATGATATCTTTTTTCTGTACTCTGGTTTGATGCGGACACAGGAGTTGGCAGGGTCTTTACTTTTAAGAAAATATGATCGTTTCAGGTGGTCAGGAAGCATACTGATCCGGTCGTAACTGTAAATGCCCTGATAGGCGGCTTGTAAAGTTCTGGTGCTTATATCGCTGGCCGTTATGGAGTAACAGAAAGGAAGGTTAGCCTTTCTGAACTCTTCAAGGACCATTAAAATGGTATAAGGCTCCTCTCCGGTAGAGCATGCCGCCGACCACACTTTCAATGGCCTGTGCCGGTTATTAGTTTTATAACCGGGAAGGAAGTTCTGAGTCAGGTATTCGAAGTGTCCAGGCTCACGGAAAAAGTCAGTTTTATTGGTGGTGATCAGATCAACCACATTAGGTAGTTCTTTTACCCTGCCTTCTTTACCAAAAATATAAGCCAGAAACGGCTGATAGCTATCAAACCCTAAACTGAGCACTTTCTTATTAAGCCGGCTTTCCAACATACTTTTTTTTGCAGCAGGAAGTTTTATGCCGTATTGCCGGGTTATAAAGGAGCTTAGCTTTTCAAAGCTGGCATCATCCATTTTTAAAAAACCAGATGAGTACATACGGTGATTCTCAGGTAAACCCTTTTTAAATAAAGCATGCGCCCCTTTTCAATGAACCTAACAAAACTACTTTTATGAAAAAGAGATGGGCGCATGCAATGGGGTTTAAGTGTATGGTATATATATCGTGTTACTGGGCCTGTGCGAGGGCATTTTCTATCTGGGCAAAAAATGCATCGGCATGGTAAGGTTTCCTTATCCAGGCATATAAACCCGCCTGCTTGGCTGCCTGCATTTTTTGGGGATTAGTTTCCGTGGTAAGGAAAATCACAGGTATTCGTGCCGTTTCATCATTGGATTTGATCTTGTTTAACAATTCCATTCCTGTACATTTTGGCATATTATAATCTGATAGTACCAGGTCAATCCTGTTTTCAGAGAGCAGGCTGTAAGCTTCATTTCCGTCTGATGCACCAACCGTTTTGTATCCTTTTTTTTCCAGGGTTGTACATAGAAACTTTTGAATACTACTGAAATCATCAACTACAAGTATCGTTTTCATATGATCTGATTTTTTATTTTCAATTTTTAAAGGTTTTGAGATAAGCTAATTCTATCCATGGTTAATCTATCATGCTTTTTCGCGGTCTTGTAATGTTTAGAATTCGGTAAACTCATCATCAGTCGGGCCTTCATCAAGCTGGATGTCAACACCGTTTTCTTTCAACCTGGGCTCTTGTTTTGTACTACGTTTTTTACCGTCGGCCGAAGGGACATTTAACTGATCAGAAACCTTGAAATCTGACTGGTTACCGGCAACTTTAAAATAGCTGATGGCAACTTTGAGCTCTTCGGCCTGTGAACTCAGCTCTTCTGCATTAGAAGACATCTCTTCAGATGAAGAAGCATTGTTTTGTGTAATCTGAGACAATTGCTGTATGGCCCTGTTGACTTGTGTCGCCCCGGTGTTTTGCTCTATACTTGCTGCGGCAACTTCTTGCACCAATTCTGCTGTTTTGTTGATGTCGGGCAGTGTTTTGGATAGCATTTCTTTTGAATCCTCTGCCAGTTTCACCGTGCGTGTTGAGATTTCATTGATCTCAGCAGCAGCCTGCTGGCTTCTTTCGGCCAGCTTTCTAACCTCTGCAGCTACCACGGCAAAGCCTTTTCCGTGCTCTCCGGCACGGGCAGCTTCTACCGCTGCATTGAGGGCCAACAGGTCTGTCTTTGAGGCAATTTCTTCTATAATGACGATTTTCTCGGCTATATTATTGATTGCCCTTACTGTTTCAGAAACCGACACACTCGTGGCCTCAATATCTTTGGAGGCTTTGTTGGCAATTTTTTCTGTTTCCCTGGAGTTTTCAGTGTTTTGCTGTATGTTGGCTGACATCTGTTCCATGGATGACGAAACTTCCTCAGCCGAGCTGGCCTGCTCCTGGGCTCCGTGTGATAATTGCTGTGAGACAGATGCTACCTGCTGGCTTGCAGCAAGTACATTATCTGCACCATTGGTAATAGTACTTACAATATTTCGAAGGTTGTTAACCATTTGCTCAAGCGCCTCATCCAATTCACCACCATGATTTTTCTGGGTTTTAAAGTCAATGATCAGGTCGCCCTTAGCCACTTGTTTGGCAAGGTTTACCGACGATCGCAATTTAATAATCATGGTCTGCAGCTCTTTAAGCATGGCACCTATCTCATCTTCTGCAGATATTTTGATATCTGAAGAGAAATTTCCTGCTGCAATTTTCTTTACAGCATCTGTCGCAATGTTCAAAGCTCCGGTAATACCACGCAGTAACCATACCGACATCAGTACGCTTAATATGATGGCTACGGCAATGATTGCAATCATACTCTTAAGTGTACTGCTATACTTCTCATTATTATATGCCTGATCCTTTTCCAACTGCACTCTTACCTGACCGAAGTACTTGTCTATAATACTGCCAATCTCATCAGCTATTATATCGGCATCTCCATTGGACAATAAAAGCGCTTTGTTATTGGTCGCTTTGCCGGCCAGTTTCATTACTTCTTTGTGGATTTCATAGAAGGATACATATTGTCTCGTATACTTCTCCAGTATCAGTTTGGTGTCACCTGACAAACTCCTGCCTAGTTGACCGAGGTGCAGTTCAAGTTTATTTTCTGTTTCCGATGCTTGTTCTAATATTGCTTCCCGTTCTGTTTGGGTTGTAGAAAGTATAAGTTTGTTCTCCAAAGATCGCAGGGTGTGAAACTGCTCGTCCAAAGCCGCTGCGGACCCTATTTGCTCTTTAGTACCGTTGATGACGAGATAATCTACCAGTTCACTTAGTGTAGTATTTGCTTTTCTGTATTCATTACTCCCCTCAGTGAATGAAAGGTTTTTTGCTAAGTTTTCAGAGTTGCTTAAGGCCAGTTCAACAACGTCCATATTAACCTTGATCAACTCATCAGCTTTGGTGTCAAGCAGGTTGGCAATATTGAGCAATTCACCATTACTGAGGGATATCAGCTTTTCTATACTTTGATTGATGACAGTGGCATTGTCGTCAATCTTTCTTTTTAGCTCATTCATTTCCTGAACTTCACTGGCAATGGTTATTTTTTTCTGGTTGCGAACCAGTAAAATGACCTGGTACCTTAATTGAGCGATAACCTGCTGCTGCACCACAGTGCCATTCATTACGTTGTTAAAGCTTTTATTGATGGTACTTATCCTTGTATAGGAAATGGCAAAGATCAATCCTACGAATAACACAAGTATAGTTAAGGTGAGGATCAGCTTATTGCGAATGGTAAGTTTATTCATCATAACTGAATATTTCTTTTTTAATTTTTTAAACTAGATTGTTGCTTTACCCACTTGGTTCAGTTCATCGAAAGAGAATACACGGTTTATATCCATGATCATCGTAATGTCTCCATGGTCATTTACAATGCCGGTGATCGGAGTAGAGCTTTTGAAACCTTCTATATCATCTGGTTTTTGTACACTTTCATCCTCAATCTCCACTACTTCCCTGGCCACATCTACAATGGCACCGATGGAAGTTATTGCATCCTCTTCACCGTAGATGTTCAGAATTATGACCCTTGTTTTAGTGGTTTTTTCTTTTTGAGGAAGGCCGAGCTTTATCCTTGTGTCAAGCAAGGGTAGGATAGTGCCCCTCAGGTTAAATATCCCCAGCATGTAAGCCGGCGCGTCTGGCACCCTGGTATATTTGTTGAATTCAACCACTTCATGTACATAGTTGACGTGGACGGCAAACTTTTCGTCATTCAGGAGGAAGGTGAGGTATGCCTCAGATTTTTTGCCTGTACTCATATCACATTTTTTGTGTGTCTCATAAAAAGTCTTTCCGGGTCCAGGACCAGGGCTACCGCTCCATCTCCCAGTATGGCGCTGCCAGAAATAAAGTCCTGGTTAGTATATAGGTCGCCCATTGGCTTTAAAATCACCTCCATCATACCTTCAATATGGTCAACGGCTATGCCTTTGCTTTTATCATTTACTTTGATAGTGATGATGTCTGATGTTTTTGGGGTGTCTTGCTCATCATAATACTGCTGTCTCAATGAAAGGACCGGCAGAGGCTTTTCATTAATCATGACTCCTGATTGAATCCGTTTTTTCCGGTTGAGGATTGATGATGGAATGCGGTCAATCCTTTCAATAGCATTGATGGGAATGATATATTGAGTATCCGCAACTTTTACAAGAAGGCCGTCTATGATAGATCTGGAAATGGGTAATTTTATGTAGAACTGTGTGCCGGCGCCAGGCGAACTGGATACTTTGATGCTGCCCCTGAGTTCGGTTATACTTTGCTTCACCACATCCATGCCTACGCCTCTGCCCGAAATATCGGAAATCGTATCCGCAGTGGTAAGGCCGGGATGAAAGATCAGGTTGAAAACTTCATCATCATTCAACTGTGTATCCCGACTGATAAGTCCTTGTTCGATGGCCTTGTTTACAAGTCTATCCTTGTCTATACCTCTGCCGTCATCACTGATGATCAGGTTGATGAAGGCGTTTGATCTGAAAGTATTAAGTTTAATTGTGCCGTGTTCCGATTTGCCTTGCGATTTACGCTCCTCCGGGTGCTCTATCCCATGGTCAACGGCATTGCGGATGATATGAAGGAGAGGCTGGGTCATCATTTCAATGATGTCCTTGTCCATTTCAGTATCCACTCCCTTGGAAATAAAGTTGACCTTTTTATTTAACGACCTGGAAAGGTCACGTACCAGGCGTTTAAACTGGGTCACCAGCGTTTCAATCTGTATCAGGCTTATATCGAGCGATACTCCTAGTAATTGACTGACAACCGCTTCTATACGTTCGGCTACATCATTAAGAGCTACATTATGGGTTTGATGGGCCACATTAAGCAATTGCGATTTTAAAATAACCAGTTCACTGATCTTATTAAGCAAATCATCTATTTTGTGTTTTTTTACTTTAATTATAGCTTGCTGATGATTGCGATGAGAGGGTTCATTTTCTTTATTTTCGAACGTTTCTGTCTGGTCCTTGATACCTGCACAAAAAGTATCCAGTTGTTCTTTTGTGATCCTTTGATTCAGAAATTCTTCAACAGTAGAAGCCCAAACCGGTGTTTCAAGCAGGTTACAGGGGGCTAATGTGGAAACAATAACTTTACAATCCTGCTCTACAAAAAGAAAATAACTTTCAATTTCTTCCTGGGAAGAAACCGTTGCAAGTACCAGTTTCCAGTGATCTATGGTTTTATCCTCCCTGGCCTGAATACGTATTTTAGACACGCCTAATGCCTCGACATCTTTGATGATGTAAATTAAGGGATGGTTTCCATCACTGGTAATTTCAATGCTTGGGGTGATTTCGAGGAGATACGTAACAAAGGCTGTTTGAGTCGATAACCGGTTTAGAAAGCTTTTATCGTGTGAAATAGCTTCATGGTTTTTCAGGAATAGACTGGCCCTGTCGAGATGACCTCGAAACTCTCTGGAATCCATTAATTTATCAAGGTTCTTTTTTTGAAGCAGGTCGCGTACTTTATCAAAAGCATTAAGGGTAATACTGATCAGTTCGTCGGTGACATGCATATGACCTTCTCTAACATGATCAAAAAGGGTCTCCAGATGATGGGCAAGATCTCCAATATGCTCAAAGCCAAACATATTGGCGGCACCTTTAACAGTATGCATAATCCGGAACACCTGCTCTAAAGGGGCGGAAGCATGAGGAGTAGCCTCTAACTGCATCAGACCTTCATCGAGCTGATTGAAAAGATCGAGCATGTCTTCTATGAATTGCTTCTGGTTATCGTCCATTGATGTAGGCTATTGTGCCAAATTGGAATCCTGATATACCTATATTACCAGGCAGTAAGTAATACTCCTTTTTCACTTTGCATAGAGGTGTTTCTTCTTTCGAAACAATCTGATAGTCAGTATTTAACTGCATGAATTTGTGAGACTGGTATCAGTGCGAAGATGCCTGTTCGGCGCGAGCATAAGGCTAAATAGGTACGGACAAAAAGGGGGATAATTTGGTAGACAAAAAAGTAGACATAAAAAATAATAAACTGATTATCAGAATATTAATTCGATTTGAATAGAGGTGACAGTGTTAGGTTTTACATTATTAATTATGTAGGAGTACATATACAAATTGAAAGGCGAGTTAGTGAAATTAAGTTACTGGTTTGATTTGTTATGTTGTTATTCGCACTGATGTTGGCCGGTCAGGACAGGAACATATAAATTATTATTTAGTCTTCAATTTCAATGCTTCCTGATTGAAGTAGGCAGAATGTAGACTATAATCATATTTCCGGGTGACTTTCATTATGAACTAGCAGGTGGGATGTTACTAAATTTGGCCTATAACAAGATTAACTTAGCGATGAAAGAGGTGAATAGAAAGGCTGAAAAATCAATCAGATGTAATGGGTATACCTTTGTTATTGAGGTCAGAAACGATCAGGTCAACAATCAATATGATGCCTTTATAACCATATACAAAGGCAGGGTTGAGGTTGGAGGGATTGGTGTATTGGGAGAAAACCATAAAAGGGCGCACTTCCCCTCTGCTGAAGCAGCTTTTATAGGAGCTGAAAGGTTTCTGGATTTCAGTACATGGGGTACAGGTAAAAGTCAAAAGCATACGATGACCTGAAACATAATGTTTATTGTGAACGTTACCCGTACTCTATGAACCGTACAGTAGCGATTGTGATTTTTGTGTTCATTGGCATTACTGCTTATTCACAGAATGATTACGTATATAACCGGCCTCAACAGCTTAATGACGGATGGGATACGGCCAATCTGCGATCCCAAAAAATAGATACTGCCAGAATTTATAGACTGTTTGAACAGTTTCAGCATGAAAACCATAAAATTCATAGTGTGCTGGTGGTGAAAAATGATCAACTCATTGTTGAAGAGTATTTTGGGAAAAACACACTGGATTTGCAGCATGACCTTCGCTCAGTGACCAAAAGCATTACATCAATCCTGATGGGAATAGCCATGGACAAAGGGTTTATTGAGAGCATTGATGATCCCGTCACTAAATATATAGAACAGCCCAAAGCTGAAAAAGAACCTGATCAAAGGAAAGGAGATATAACCATCAGGCATTTGCTTACCATGTCTACCGGGCACGACTGCAACGATTGGGACAAAGGCTCCAAAGGCAGGGAGGATAAAGTCTATCGAAAGAGTGATTGGTTGCAGTACTTTATGGACCTGCCTATGGTCAATGATCCCGGGGAGGTTTCCAATTATTGTACAATGGCCCAGGTACTGGCCAATGAGATCATCACCCGGGCATCAGGGATGGCCATAGATAAATTTGCACAAACATATTTGTTTGACCCGCTACAGATCAAAAATATAAGCTGGGGACACACTTCTGATAAACCCGTGATACCTGCTGCCAAAAGGTTGTATATGATCCCTCGTGATATGGCCAAAATCGGCCAATTGATCCTTAACAATGGAGAGTGGAAAGGTCAGCAGGTGGTGTCCAAATCCTGGATAGAGGAGTCTACCACGCCCAAAACCAAGATTACTGGTATAGACTATGGCTTTTTATGGTGGAATATGCCATTTCAGGTAAATGGAAATAAAACTGTCGCCAAACTAGCCACAGGTAATGGAGGGCAATATATCTTTATCTTTCCTGAACTCAGCATGGTGGCGGTGTTTACAGGTGGTGCCTATAATTCCTCTGATGATAAGCTGCCTTTTGCTATCGTGAAGGATGTTCTTTTACCATCTTTTGATTGACTTAATAAAAAAGGTGCCCCCTTAAAAGAGACACCTTACCAAAATCTACTGCAATCAGGTACTATTTTTTCATTATAGTCTGACTAAAGTTGCCTTTATCAGTAATGACCTGTAAAATAAACTGTTTGCCATACTCCGTAATATCGATATGAACCAGTTGACCCGATACCACTGGGTTGTCAATCGACTTTACCAGTTTGCCCTGCATATCATAAATCTCAATACGAAGTGGTTTTCCGGCCTGTCCTATGTTGATCGATAGTTTGTCTTCAAAAGGGTTAGGGTAGGCAAGAAGCCCACTTTCATTTACCTTTTCAGGAGAAGTCAGGTTGTCCGAATTGTCCATTCTTGTGCTTGAACTGCTATTGACTTTTACCAAAAGCCATTGGGCATTGACGTGACTGGTATTTGCATATTGCCTGCAGTCAGCGCCATTAGCGGTTTGTCCGTATCCATCCAGAAACAACCCTGTAGACCGGTTTTGGATTCTGTAATAATCCCCGTCAAATTGCTGTAGTGCCCAGTGAGAATTTATATGTGTAGTATTAGCCCATTGCTTGCAAGTGGCTCCGTTGGATGTTGAACCCATACCGTCCAGGATCATTCCGGTACCGCGGTTTACAAATTGATAATAACCACTACCGACATCCACCAGTTCCCAGTGTGAATTAACATGAGTAGTATTGGCATATTGCCCGCAAACATCACCATTCCCGGTTCTACCCATACCATCCAATAGCAAGCCGGTAGACCGGTTTTTTATTTGATAATATTGAGTAACACCTGAGTTGTCAGGGTCGGTGTAATTTGCATTTCCCTTTTTGTTTTGGTTGGAGGTAATAGACGACACCAGACTGTTAAGATATACTTCCACATTGGTATAAACACTACTTAAAGTATAAGTGGGACCATCAGAAGCATTCTTACTATTTAAGCCATTTGCTGATTCCCAGGAGTCCGGCATGCCATCAGAATCGGAGTCTGTGGGAGCCGTGGTGGAGCTATACGAAGGCCAGCCTCCTACATCTTGCTGACTATCAATAATGCCTTTGGTGCTTCCTTTTGAGCCGTTGTAAGTATAGGTGCCGTTCGTTGTTTCAGATACGATCCGTGTGTCTATATTATCACGTTTCTTACTTGCCCCCGCATAAGCCAATACCTGGGTATATGCATCTGTTGCAGAATGGGTTGTGATGTCACCATAATTAAAAATACTATTCGACTTTAGCTCGGACTTACTTTTTGATGACGGATTGGGGAATACCCCCTGCCAGTTATCATTGGTTACGGTAGTACTACCATCCATATAATTGCCATCAATGTAATAAACTCCCCATGTGCCCTCTGGTAATGGAGCTCCTGCAGCTTGCGCATTTGGTGAAAATATTTGCGTGGTTCTTTTAGAGGTAGCAGGGCCTGGTTTGTAGTAATTATTTACAATATTGAAGCTGCCTCCCTCTCCTCCGTAAGTGCTATTTGAAGCCCAATTGTATATGACATTGTTTCTCATGTCACATAAAACCTCTTCAGGCTTGTTGGTAAATTTAGCTCCTAACAATCTTGGGTTTCTGCTATCGTGATGCGCAAGTAAGTTATGGTGAAAACTGGCTTTTTGGCCACCCCATACTCCTCCGTATCCATGGGCTCCTTTCTCGTGAACAGAGTTTTTCAAACTTTCTGAGAGAATACACCATTGCATGGTGAAGTTACTATTATCATAAAACGAACCTGTTTCATCAATACTCCAACTAAGTGAACAATGATCGATAATAATATTCGAATTGTTCCTTCCCCACATAGCATCACTTTCATTATTGGCAGCGTCGCCCATACGACTGCGGATATACCTGATAATTACATTATCTGCTTTAACGACGAGCGAATAATTTTTCAGACATATTCCATCGCCAGGTGCTGATTGACCGGCAATGGTGATGTCATTATTTCTAATGGACAGATCTGACTGTAAAGGAATAATTCCTGATACTTTGAATAATACTATTCTGGGGCCGCTGGCTTCCACGGCTTCACGTAAGCTTCCCGGCCCACTATCATTTAGGTTAGTAACATAAATCACTTGTCCTCCCCGGCCTCCGGTAGTATATCGGCCATGACCCTCAGCACCTGGAAAAGCCGGCGAACCGGAAGCCCCAACGCCGTTGATGGTAAATTTACCGCTATGTGATGCGGTCGTAGAACCTCCTACTGTAGATATTGTATATGTAAATACGCCTACTTCTGTTGGTGTACCACTCAAAGTTACAGTTTGGTCGGTCGTATTGATTGTAGTAATTATTCCTTTGGGTAAGCCTGATGCAGTAACTGAAGAAGCATCAGTCCACGAATAATAAAATTCTTCTATGGCATTGCCCAAATCAATCGTTTGTACTGAAGAACCAGCTCCATGTTTGCTGATGGTTGATACAAAGTTTAGGTGCCGGTTGTCGCTGACAGACGATGCCTTGTCTCTTTCGTACTCTGGGGTCTCCGGATCATTTTTGGCATTAGCGGGAATAAAAAGATCTTCGGCGTCATAAAACCCGGTTCTGTCCTTTGCGGCAGTAATATCCGCATCGGCAGGAACGGTGGCATAGCCTGAATAAAAGATAAGCCCTAAACAGATCAGAGCCATAACAAACTTCATTGATTTTTTTAAAATCATCATAAGTAAAAGGG
>NZ_SMLW01000170.1 GCF_009711405.1 Fulvivirga kasyanovii
AAATATACCTGATACAACAGCACTTAACAGCCCCAGCCAATCTTTAGCGTAGGCATAAAAAGTGCTTTCCTCCAGTAAACGCATATTATCCATTATAACTACCTCTTCATCCCATGAAGTAACCTTACGCTTAGAGCCACTTTTATCCACAAACATAGATTTACCTGTGGTTGCGCACCGAACCACATCTCTGCGTAAAGAGCTGGCCACGACAGAAGCATACTGGGCATTTTGCAGATAACCAGAAGTATTGCCAGCCCAACTGTCATTCGCTATCACAGCCATTATGTTTGCTTTTTTATTTATAAAGTGGCTAGAATAGCCTGGAAAAAGGGCATCAAGACAGATCAGGGTTCCGATGCGCAGGTGCTTGTATTCAAAAACATTTATTTCATCATCCTTTTCGTAACTGTTTTTAGCCTGGTTAAGCTGGAGCTTGAATTTTTCAAAGAATGACAGTTGATCAAGATAAGGTATCCTTTCCATAAAAGGCACCAGATTATTCTTCATTTGCATTTGTGTAGCCTTATCGTGAGCTACAAGCATGGCCCCGTTATAGGCGCTGAAATACCTGCCATCACCTGTGGAAAGGGCAGATGAGGGAGCAACAGCTTTACTATCGAAAAGCTTAAACCCGATAAACCCAACCAGTATAGGTGCATTAATTTCTTTAGATATCTTTTTGATCTCCTTAATAGCCGGCTGCTCATCGACATTATTAAGTACTAAAGGAGCAAGAGGGGAGGTTCTCAAATAACCCTCTGAAAGCACAACGAGATCTACCCCTTTTCCCTTTAACGGAAGCAGCAGCCTTTGCAGAGTACCAACTTGTCGCTTGAGGCTGTGTTTATCCAATACCTCATATGGGTCGGCATTGCTTTGCACAATAGCTGCTTTTATTGAGGCACTTCCTTTTTTTGGCTGCGGATATAAGAGCAGGTTCGCCAATATCAGGATAGCAATAACACCAGTGGTCATCGACAAATTGCGTTTAAAACTTATGCTTCCATATGCTTTGATAGCATTGAAAATCATGACATTAAGCAATACAATTACCAATGAACCCCCAAGATATCCTGTATACTCATAAAACTGAATAAACCAGGGCACCGGACTTAGGCCAAAGCCGAGGTGCAACCAGGTAAATGCCAACTGCCAACTGCTGTGCAAGTATTCATAACTAACCCATATCAAAGGCAGCAAATACCAGATATACACTTGGTCAACCTTCTTTTTTGCCCAGGCAAATACAAGAAAAGGTAAACTTTGAAAAAGGGGGATCAATATCCAGGCAATAGCTATAATGACAAAGCCCTGGAAATCAATTTTTGTATTGCCAATCCAGTACATGGTACCAACTGTCCAGATGAAAAAAGCCAGGTATGCATGGGCCCAGGATCTCTTAATTGAGGTTTGCCGGTCTATAATAAAGAGTAAAGGGATGAATGCGATAAAAAGGAAGGGTGTCAAAGAAAACG
>NZ_SMLW01000130.1 GCF_009711405.1 Fulvivirga kasyanovii
GCAAAGAGTTCTACTGGAGCAATAAGTAAAAGCGAGAATACTACGGAAATTGCGAGTAGTACTCCGGTGTTGACAAAGCCTCCATAATCGGATGCAACAATGAACGCAAAAGAGGAAATAAACAGCGCATTGGCCGGGGTAGGGAGACCAATAAAAACGGATTGCTGCCTGTCGTCAATATTGAATTTGGCAAGCCGCAGCGCAGAAAATATAGCTATTATAAATGCTGCGAAGGGTAAATATTCATGATCAGAATAGCTGCCGATAAGGTGAAACATGATCACTGACGGAAGCACGCCAAAGGTGACCATATCTGCCAGTGAATCTAATTCTTTACCAATTGGCGAGCTTACTTTGAGCATTCTTGCTGCAAAACCATCAAAAAAATCAAGTACCATAGCCAGCCAGAGCAGGTAGGTTGCAAAAGTCAGGTCTCCTTTGAATGCGAAGACAATGCCGAGACAACCACAGAAAAGGTTGCCACAGGTGATCGTATTTGGGATATGCTTTTTAATATTCAAAACAAGGTCAGGCTACAGCACAAAATGGATTAGTTCTTTTTTCGGTTCCAACATTGGTGGAAGGACCGTGGCCGCAATAAACCGTGAAGTCATCACCAAGAGGGAATATTTTCTCATGTATACTGTTGATCAATGTATCAAAATCCCCACCGGGCAGATCGGTACGACCTATGCTTCCCTGAAACAATACATCTCCACCGATACATATTTTGTCTTCTTTGCTGATGAATGCAATATGACCTGGGGCATGGCCGGGAACGAAAACAACGTCTAGTGTTGAATGGCCGAACTTTACCACATCGCCTTCTCCTAAAAACTGATCTGCCGTGGCTTCTTCGTAGTTGGTGAATCCATATGAAGGGGCATAGGCTTTTACTGACCTTAGCGTTGCTTCATCCAGTTGGTGTATGAATAGCTCTACTTTAAATTCCCTCTTTACAAATTCGTTGCCCAAAACATGATCAATGTGACAATGCGTATTGAGCAGCTTGACCACTTTCAAACCGTTGTCAGCAATAAAATCTTTCAGCTCTTTTTTTTCGTATGCTTCATAACATCCCGG
>NZ_SMLW01000415.1:0-4448 GCF_009711405.1 Fulvivirga kasyanovii
ATACCAGTTGATGGTATAATCGGCATTGGGCACTACACCGTCTATGGTGGTAATTTCAATGGCACCGTTATCGGCAGCAGCGCAGTTAGTACTTGGCGTAAAGGCTTCGACAATGTTAGGCAGAACAGGCGTAAAATCTACCACTACCTGTACCGGATCGGAGATACAACCCAATTGGTCATTTGCAACGGTAACTTCGTAGGTACCGTCCTCCAGATTACTCAGTGTGGCGGTAGCCTGACTGTTAACTGCACCTGTACCGGTATTGGTAAAGGTGTAAGTATAGGTTTGCCCTGTTTCAAAATTAGGGTCTGTCAAAGAAACCACTCTTATTTCACCTGTAAAGGCACTGCTGGCCAGGGAGGCATCACACACCGAATTAGGATCTGATTCCAGACTGAACGTCGGCAATACGCTATTATCAGGCAGATTGTATGTTTCTGTATTAATACAGCCCGTCACGTTATTGATTACTTCAACGGTATAAGTGGTTGCTCCTGGTATTTCACTATACAATACACCTGTGGCGTCTGGGGTCCTTGCGCCTCCTCCGTCAAATTTAACGGCATTGCCATCGTACCAGTTAATGGTATAATCCCCCGGCGCTACGCCATCGATAGTCGTAATTTCAATTGCACCATTATCGGCTCCTCCGGGACAATTGGTGCTGGGTGTAAGCACCTCTCCTATTACCGGTAGTGCTTCGACATCAAGAATTTCTATAGTAACCGGCACTGAAGTACAGAACAGGTCTGTCCGGGTAACTTCTACGGTATAATAGCCTCCCGGCAGTTCGCTCAGTACAGGAGCAGTGGCATCGGTCGTAGCTATTACAGGGTCACTGGTGGTAGTCCCGTTATACCAGGTAAATTCATATTGTGGGTCGGGCAAAGTAACAGGCGTACCTTTAAAAGTAACTGATGCCGTGATCTGCCCGTTGTATGCCGCTGAGGCCAGGCTTGGATCGCAGGTAGTGTTGTCCTGCTTAGTTAACGTCAGAACGGGCACATTAACATCCTGGGTAACAATAGTATCGGTAGTGCTGAAACAGTTATTAGCATTGGTAACCTTAACAGTATAAGGAATACCTCCTCCTTCAATACCTTCGGCAACCTCTCCATTTGTTCCTGAAGTATTGGTATGCAGGTTGGCCGGTAATGTGTTCTGCCCTCTAAACCACTCAATGGTATAATTCAACGGGTCATCAATTACCCCACCATTGGAAATCACTACTTCCAGAATACCGTTCGGGTTATTAGGATCGCAGGATGTTTGCGGAGCTATTTCGTTAATTACCAGTTCAGGATAGGTACGATTATCGGTAACCTGAACAATTTGCAGCGGAGAAGACTCGCATCCTGAAACAATTTCGGAAGCAACAACCGCATAATAGCCAATATCCAAACCTGATCTGGTAGGCCCTGAACCAGTAGATGGCGGCAGGACACTTCCCAAGGTGCTGGTGGCATTGTTATAGAAATACCAGTCAAAAACGTAGTTGGCACTATCCTGCAACACTGTATTGATAAAGGCCTGAGCGGTTACAATACCACTTCCCGGGTTGGCACAATTATTTACATTTTGCACCACTGATGCTACCACGTCAGGTTCTGTTGGTCCACCTATGGTTGTTGATACACGCTCGGTACAACCACTTTTTATAACATCCACAATCCACTCTCCCTCGGTAAGGTCGCTGGCAACAGGGCCGGTTACTCCTATAGGGCTAAGGTTATTATCATACCAGATAAAAGAATATCCGGCCAGACCGCCTTCTATAGTAACCTCCAGTTCTCCATTAGGGGGGTAGCAATGTGTCTGATGCGAATTAATAAGGATATTGACAACAGGGTCAACCCCTTGCCGTAACACTGTATCAGTTACCGGCAAGCTGGAACATCCCTTCTCCAAATTGGTAACTACCACGGTATAGGTACCATCGGCAAGGTCTGTCAGCCAATCCGAGCTACCTTCAGGGTCAGGCATAGCATTGGTGGTGTCTGAGCCAATATACCATTGAAAACCGTAGAGGCTATAGTCTGACACTTCAACACCATTTCGTTTCACCACTGCTCTTATCTCTCCGGTATCCGGTGCAGTGTCGTCACACTTGAAATTATCGGCAATATTCTCAATTTCAACAGTAAATGGCTCTGGTATAATGTCAATTGCAAATACGTTATTATCAAGTTTACACTCCTGTAAGCCACTTCCACTGGTGGTATCGACAGGAAATTGCGTTCCGTCATCATTAAGTATGATGTAAAGCGTAGTGGGCTTTCCACTATAATCAAAAGTAACCCCGGCTGTTGTCACAGTATCACCCACCTGGAGATTTGTTAGTGTCAGTACATCAGCGTGCAGGAAAGTTGCAGGTTCTCCGGTTACCGGGTCAACCGCCACTGTCGGATTACCTTCCCAAAAGCTTACATCCACATTATCCGAGATTACCAGAGAACCGCTGTTGATGATATTGAAGAGCACTTCTACACCCAGATCTCCACATTTAGGAGGAATCACCACCACTGCAGGAAAGTAATCAGGGTCGTTAGGATCCACATTCGGATCACCCGGATCATCGCCCACAAACGAAATATCAGGTGATGGGTAAAAAGGACAACCATCAGGACCAATGGATGGTACCTGGTTAAGGAAAGTGTTAAAAGGTCTTTGAGGACCAGGCAAACCATTGTCGCAAGGGCCATCGGAAAATACGGTACCCATATCAAACCTGGGACATGGTACACTCAGATCATCAGCAATATTGGTCACAAAATACCCTGACTGGTTCCATACACCTCTTGTCGGCAACCAGCTACTGTTTTGCGAGTAGAAGCATCTTAATTCTCCCAGTGCCTGCTGCTGAATAGGATCCTCTATATCAAAGGACGTATTTGTATTACAGGTTGTACAAAGGTCAGTAGCTCCATCTCCGTCAACATCGGCAATTATAGGGCCTTCTGTCATGGTATGAGACTGACATGCGGTACTCCAAAGTACATTTTGTCCTGTTTCCCCGTCTATCACCACCAATTGCTGCGAGTCTCGATATACGATTTCCGGGCTGCCATCATTGTCAAAGTCAAAAACCGTGGTGGCCACTATACCTGAACGGGAGTCATTAATCGTTCTAACCCATTTTTGAGAAAGTGCACCGGTGTTCGGGTCAACTTCAAGTGCAAAAAGCTGATTACCGGCAACAAAGGTTATCTCAAGACTTCCGTCACCATCTATATCTCCAAGGTTCGGTCGGCTGGTACCCCAAATCCATCCATCCGCATAATTGGGGTCTGGCGGAGTAAATGAACTTACCGTACCATTGGCGACATCCCAAAAGAATATGGCGGTCTCTCCGTTTTTACTGTCAAGGGCACCTGAAAGTACCACATCAAGGTTACCGTCCCCATTCATATCGGCTACACTGGTAGAACTGAAATTATCAAACCCGTATTCATTGGCATCAAACAGCTCCTTAGGAAACCATTGATCACCTCCCAGGGCGTTCATATCGGCAACCACTGTCATATCTGGGTAGGAAAGGATAAGGTTACCTACAACGATTTCCAGGTTACCACCCTCTATCATATCGACAGCCACTGGCGCCGATACTACTTCAGTATTCCAGTTACCAACATTTCCATCGGCCAAAAGTGCCCCTGTTGCCGCATCGTAAACCTGATCTTTAAGCACGATTTCTGCACCGCCATCGCAATCCATATCCGCAATAGTAATTTGCCCTGGCCTGTCCGGACCTAAAGGAATAGCATCAAAAAGAGGTACAAGATCAGAAGTCGAAGGACTGGCATTGGCCCTGAACCCTACCAGATAATAGCCTTCCGGCTCAGAATTCGCATTCTTTCTTTTACTTACAATGGAGAATATCTCAGCGGGGCAACTACCATCTATATCGGCTATAAGTACTTCCAGTTCAAAGAAGAAGTTACCACTGGGGAATATCTTGCTTCCCGGTGTTTTGAAGTCCTGGATAATATCGCCTTTATCAGAACCATCGGCCTGATTGTCAGAGGTAGCAACTACCCGGATAGTCTGGTTCCACTTGGAGGTAGTAACTACATCAGGTATACCGTCGCAGTTCACATCTCCAACAGCAATTTTTGATTGCGTATCAACAGTATTTTGTCCGGAATTGGAAGGGTTTACAAAATCAAAAGTACCTGTTCCCTCGGGTGTAATTGAGCAGTCACTGTCTCCTTCTCCCACAAAGGTAAGTCCATAGAATCCGGCACAATCGGAATCTGAAACATCCGCTCCGCCATCACCATCATTATCAATACCATCCGCACAGTTACATCCTTTTTCGATATTGGCGGCGTATTGACAATTGGAGTCACTGCAGTCTATCAGGTTATCACCATCATCATCCACTCCATTGTTACATAGTTCCGTTTGGGCTATTGCAAAACCTGCGTAGAAAACCAGCAGAAAGG
>NZ_SMLW01000415.1:4634-9394 GCF_009711405.1 Fulvivirga kasyanovii
AAAAATGTTTCGTTAGAATCAATATAAAAAATTGCCAACTCAGATGAAAGCAGGCTGCTGCTTTTATCTTACCACTAATTATGCAGTTTAATGACAGTTATCGCACGACTAACACCGTACCTGTCTTAGGCTCAAGGCCTTCGCAACCGAACACATAGTAGTATACACCCTCCGGAAGTGGTCTGCCTTCATAAGTGGCATTCCACCCGTTACTATACCCTTTTTCGCGGAATACCACGCTTCCCTTTTCATCAAAGATGCTAAGGGTACAGTCAGGATAGGCTTGAACATTTTGGATCTCCCAGGTGGGGTTAATGGTACTGTTGGGAGAAAAGGCTTTTAATGGTGTGATGTCTATGGCACCACTTTCGTTTACGATTATGGTTACTTCTGCCGAGGCAGAGCAGCCATCAGTAGAGGTTCCGGTAACTGTGTAAGTTATCGTTTCCTCTGGTAAAGCTACCGGATTGGAAATACCCGGGTCACTTAAAAATAAATCCGGGGACCAGGAATACGCTTCCGCCCCAGTGGCTTCCAGTTGAACCTGGTCACCGGCCGAAATACTGGTACTGCTTGCCGTGGCCTGAACATCAGGCTGTGGCTTAGTACCAATTACAATTTCGGAATATGCGTTACAGCTATTTGCATCCAAAACCGTTACTCCGTACGTTCCGGGTTGGCTTATGGTAATAGCATTGGTTGTTTCCATCGTAGTCCACTCAATAGCCCCGAAAGACCCTGTTATGGAAAGCTCAAGCTCTCCGCCGGGACAGATGGAAGTTTCGGCACTTTCAATGATCGGGACAATGGGCGCCTTAACAGAAATACCTTTTGATTTGCTGCCATTGCACCCGGTTACGCCCGCATAACTAACTGCCAGTTGTACGGTATAATTACCCGCTGCAGCATAGGTGTGTGTAGGGTTTGGGACAGTAGCCGTTTGCCCGTCACCAAAATTCCAGGCATAATTTACCGTAGCCGTGGGATCAACCGTTGATGTATTGGTAAGGACTGAAGTCTGTCCCGAACAAATGGTGCCGGACGTCGTGAAGTCTACTGTAGGGGTGGTATAAATGTTGACAGCTATCTCATTGGTGGTAACCTGACAACTGCTACCGCTGTCATCCACCACAACCCGGTAAGTACCCGACTGAGTAGCGGTGTAGTTAAAACTAGTGGCAGAAGGGATATCTGTTCCATTTCTTTGCCATTGATAGGTATAGCCGGCCCTGTTCTGGGTAGATAAGGCCACTGTACTGCCCTGGCAAACATTAGTGGCACCCGACGCACTGGCACCAAAATCCGGCAACGCCACAACGTCAAGTGTAGTGGAAGCTTCGGAACTTCGGCAGTCCCCTACCTGTACAATCACGGTATAAATACCCTCATCATTCCTGCTCACATTAGTGATCACTGGTTCACGTACAGTAGACATAAAGTTATTTGGCCCTGTCCAGCTATAGGTTGCTCCACTGACCGCAGTGACGGATAACGTTACATTACTGCCGATACATGCCGGAAGTGGGTCAGCAACCACAGGGTCTCCGGGTACCGTTCCGCTACCATTTGCTACGTTGATACTCGAAGTAGTAACACAGCTTCCTGACTCAGATACGGCTTCTACTTCATAGAGGCCAAAAGTGGTTATGTCAAGTGTATTGCTATTAGCTCCAACCGGCGAACCGTCCAGTGTCCAGTTAAAGGTTGCTGCCGGAGCATTAGGGACAGCCAGTGTAAGCGTTTGTGTTGGGCAAATGGCTAAAGGCTGATCATTCAAAACTTTTGGCTTATAACAGTTTTTGTTCCTGATCATTCTCAAATCATAGATGCTACCGTTTTGTGCAGTAACCACAAAATCCGGCTTTGCATCTCCATCCAAATCCTGTACAGCTACATTTCTGGACTTAGAACCGACATTCACTGTTTTCTTTGTGAAAGAAAGGTTTCCGCTAAATTGGTTATTCAATACTGCCAATGAATTGTCAGTTAAGCTGGTGGTAATAATATCCAGTCGTCCATCACCGTCAACGTCTCCGGTTGTAATGCCCCATGGGTTGGTATTTATCCCAAAAGACTGTGAGGCTCCAAAATTTATACTGCCGGAGGTCGAATTATTGGGAAATACAAATACCTTACTTGACAAATTGGCAATAGCGGCAATGTCCAGTTTACCATCCTCATTAAAATCTCCTGTTGTAAGATTGATCAGTGAATTACCATCAAGCTGTAATACATGAGGGCTGGCAAAGCTAATAGTACCTACACCCGTATTTCTTAATATGAAAACATCATCTCCCACAAATTGGCATACTACCAGGTCAGCCCTTCCATCTCCATCGATATCCTGAACATCCAGACCTGTAGTCGATGAAGCTCCAGATACATTAACTGCGACTTGAGCATTAAAGCTGATTGTACCGCCTGAGCTGGTATTTTCAAAAATATGAACAGTTCCTGCCCCCGAGTTAGTCACAATAATCTCAGGTTTGTCATCTCCGGTTAAATCTTTATGAGCAACACGCCTGGTAGACACATCGGTGGGTAAATCAAGGCTCTGTACTGCACCGAAGCTAAGGTTGCCTGGGGTACTTGTATTAGGTACCACCAAAACATGGAACCGGGTAACTCCATTCTGGCTCATATAAAGATCAGGCTTTCCGTCACCGTTCAGGTCTCCACACCTGATATTTAAAGTCGGGAAGCCTACGTTAACAGTAGTCGTGCTGAATGAGAAAGTTTCAAGGGTACTTTGGTTATTCAATATCTGAATCTGCAGGGCGTCATTGGCACTGCTGGCTTTGGTTGCTATAATTTCGGCCAGGCCATCGCCATCAAGATCACACGTACAAGGATCATAAAGCTGCTTACCGGAAGGATCTGTAAAAATAACAGGTGCTGTTACTTTGGTGCCATCAAAAGCACTTCCACTATACATCGGGAAAAATTTTTCAGCACTCTGCACCGATGATCTGTTACTCAAGTTGGTAACTGTTATATTATCTGCATATGCGCCTGCTGGCACGTTAACACGGATCAGGTTATCCGCCACCGAATTAACGGTACCTTTTACGCTGCCAAACCATACCACCACATTGGCAGCATTGGTCCCAAATCCGCTACCGGTTATCACCACTTCAGAGTTTGGATAGGCACTTACCGGATCAATATTTGAAATAGAGATCTGGGCATTACCCGTAAGTGTACAGGCAAATGTCAGAAAAACAACTGCTATCAGTTTGTACATACTATTTTTAATCATTGAACTGTAATTACCCATGCCTTTTTAAAGAGACCCGTTTTTCTATACTTATCCCTTTGCTGCCTGGCTTCCTGGATATCTCCCCCCTTAAAAATATACACGTACCAAAGCTTCTTACCAGTAATATATCCAAACCGCGTTTGGTAACCTTTAAAGAAAAGTTCATCAGAGTATTTCTCAGCATTCTCATAGCTGCTAAATGCGCCAACTACTACATATTCACCCGGTTCCAGCTCCAGCAAATGATTTCCTCTTTTTACTATTACCCTCTCATCGGTATATTGTTCCTCTATAAGATTTCTTCCCTGATCTTTAGCAGGCTCGCTCTCTTTTTCCTCTATTTCCTCTTCAGGCTCTTTCACTACATTCTCCTCTTTTTTCTCTTGCTCCTCCCTTTGCCTTATTTGCTCTTTTCTTGCCAGTTCTTCTTGTTCGGCCTGCCTGTTTTGTTCGACGATTCGCTCCTCTTCAATTCTTTTCTGCTCCTGTTCCTGTACGACCCTTTCCTCTTCACGCCTTTTTGCAGCCTCCGCCTGTCTCTCCTGCTCTTCTTTCTCCTGTCGCTCAATCTCTGCCTGTACCTTTGCTTCCTCCTCTTTCTTCCTCGCCTCTTCTTCACGCTTTTGGGCTGCTTCTTCACGTCTCTTTTCGATAGCAAGTTGGCGTTTTGTCTTTTCTTTTGGTTTAGAAGTATCTACAAAAGAATAGTAGCTTTTATCCTTTTTCCTGACACCTAAGAGTAAATTAAGTTGTATCTCATGCGTGGGGCTATTGATCTCATTGACTCCGGTGTTTTTCAAGCTATAGGCATATCCTATTCCAAAAACTTTTTGGAGCTTTATCCCTCCAAATGCAGTAATACCAAAATCCTGCTTGTATGAACCTCCAAACCAAACCACATGGTTCAGATGTACCGCGGCTGAGGCTTCGAACTGGTGCGGAAGTATATCGCTATATCTGTAGAGCACAAATGGCTCAAAAACGTGTTTGTCATCTCCAAAATAAAACCTGTTGCTCAAAAACAGGATAGTGTTCTCCAAAGGCTCCACTTCACCTATACCAAACTCCTCATCAGAAGTATATTCATCCGCCAGAAGATTGGGTACTGAAATTCCAAAATTTAATGTTTTAATCTGCAGGGACAGGCCTGCATTGGCGATCAGATACATGTTATTGTCCAGCAGCAGGCTTTGAAGCTCAGGATCCCCGATATTCTCAATTTCGGCTACGTCAACCCCGTTGTAAGCTGCACCGCCCGAAAGCCCAAAGCGGAGCCTGATATCCTTCGAGAAAGATACCCCATAAGCAAAAGTCAGGTAGCCACTGGTAGTGTTGAGCAAGCCTCTTTCTGCATTATTTACATTGACTCCAAAACCAAGATTATTTCCGACCGGTGTATGAAATGAAAAATTACTGATCACAGGTGCACCCTCTATTCCAACCCATTGCTTCCGATAAGTAAGGAAAAGCGAAGCTTTACCATCAGTACCCGCAAAAGACG
>NZ_SMLW01000453.1 GCF_009711405.1 Fulvivirga kasyanovii
ATAATTAATCCATAATTATTATTTTTGACCCAATGTCCGAGACTAGAAGACAAAGTTATTCGCAAAAAGAAAAGGAAAGAACCTTTGAAAAAGAGTTCCTTCCTCACATTGACTCCATGTATAACTTTGCTTACAGGTTAACTTTCGATGAAGACGATGCCAAAGACCTGGTACAGGATACTTATCTTAAGGCTTACCGGTTTATTGAATCGTTTGAAAAAGGAACTAATGCCAAAGCGTGGTTGTTTCGAATACTGAAAAACAGCTTCATTAACGACTTTCGGAAGAAAAGTAAGCAACCTTCCAAAGTAGATTATCAGGAGGTTGAAACTTTTTACAACTCCGAAGATGTTGATCAATCTATAACCACGGATTTGCGCATTGAGACAGTGCAGGATATGATTGGGGACGAGATCTCCAATGCGCTGAATTCCCTGGATGTCGATTTTAGGACAGTGATAATTCTTTGTGATCTGGAAGGATTTAAGTACGATGAGATGGCCAAGATTTTGGATATTCCCATAGGTACGGTAAGATCCAGACTACACAGAGCGAGAAACCTCTTGAAAGAGAGGCTCAGTGATTACGCAAAAAAAATGGGATACAAAAATTAAATAGTTTATGGGATTATCCTCTACAGATTCATTTGACGAAAGTCTATCAAAGAACGCCCAAAACGTTCAGCCAGACCACCAGGAGTGTCTGAAGATCCTTAATCTGGTACTTGATGAAGAAGCCGGTCCTAAAGAGCAGGAATATTTCAAGAAGCATATCGAGAATTGCATGCCTTACTATGAGATCTACAATGTAGATAAGGCTATCAAAGAATTGATCAGGCAAAAATGTTACGATAAAGAGGTTCCCAGTGACCTTGTAGACCAAATCAAGTCTAAAGTATTTCAAGGCGCTGAAGAATAATGCACAACGGTAAAGCAATTATCTTTTCCGCTCCATCCGGATCGGGCAAAACTACTATTGTAAAACATCTATTGGCCACCAACCCTAAATTAGGGTTTTCGATATCCGCCTGCACGAGAGACAAACGTGGCCGGAATGAAGAAAACGGCAAAGACTACTATTTTCTCACCCCTGAAGATTTTAAGAGAAAAATTGACAACGATGAGTTCATCGAATGGGAAGAAGTATATGCCGGTAACTTCTATGGCACACTAAAATCTGAGGTTGAACGGATATGGCAGGAAGGCAGGCATGTAATCTTTGATGTAGACGTCAAAGGAGGTTTGCACTTAAAAGAGTATTTTGGAGACAAGGCACTGGCAGTTTTTGTTAAAGTACCTTCTATTGATGAGCTGAAAGAGCGCCTTATGGATCGCCAGACAGAGACGGAAAACAGCCTCTCGCAGAGAATATTTAAAGCAAAGTTTGAGATGACATTCGAAGATAAATTCGATGTTACCCTCGTCAATGAAGATCTTGAAGAGTCTTTGAGAAAAGCAGAAGAGTTAGTCAATAATTTCATTAATTCAGGAGTAGAGGCTGTATAAGCTTTGGACAAGCCCCTGAATATTCAGCTTTATTTCCAGTTACAGAAAGAACCTTTACATGAAGATCGGTTTGTTTTTTGGATCGTTTAACCCGGTGCATATCGGGCATCTTATTATTGCCAATGTGATGGTGGAAACCACTGATATTGATCAGGCGTGGTTTGTAGTATCACCTCAGAACCCATTCAAGAAAAGAAAATCACTGCTGCATGAGTTTGACCGTTTTGATATGGTAAATGCGGCTATTTTTGACAATTATAACCTCCGGGCCACGGACATAGAGTTTAATATGCCAAAGCCCAGCTACACCATAGATACCCTGGTGTACCTTACTGAAAAGCATCCTGATCACTCATTTAAACTGATCATTGGGGAAGATAATCTCAAAAGCTTTCCGAAGTGGAAAAACTACGATAAAATACTGGATCAATATGGTCTCTATGTTTATCCGAGGCCTGATTCTAAACCGTCTGAACTAAAAGATAATCCGAATGTAAGGATGGTGGCGGCCCCTATGCTGGACATATCCGCAACTTTTATTAGAAATTGTGTAAAAAAAGGACAATCTATTAAATATCTTGTTCCCGATAGCGTTGAAGAGATGATTCGAGGGAAAAAGTTTTATTTGTAACATTATTACCTTTATCTCGTCATAGCTTAGTATTCTGATATCAAAATAAAGTTCATGAAGTGTAAGCCACTACTTGTCCTGCTCGTACTATGTCTTTTCAATACCGTTTTTGTACACGCAGGAGGTGTAAAAGGTGTTGTCAAAGGAGACAACGGTGAATTATTATCATTTGCTACCATCTATGTTAAAGAGCTTGGCACCGGTACTACCACCAATGCCGATGCCCACTATGAGGTTCAACTACCTCCAGGTAATTATCAGATTATATTTCAATACGTAGGGTATGAGTCACTCCTGAAAGAAGTTCAGGTCGGAAATGACTTTGTTGAACTGGATGTGGTGCTTAAAACCCAGGTGATGCTACTCAGGGATGTTGAAATACTTGCAGGCAAGGAAGACCCTGCGTATACCATCATGCGTAAAGCTATAGCCAAAAGCAAGTTTCACACGCAGCAGGTAGATAGTTATACCGCAAGGGTTTATATAAAGGGTACAGGGCAATTGGTCGATTACCCTTTTTTTATGAAAGGAACTTTGGAAAAAGAAGGTTTTGACCCGGACAGGGTTTTTATTACAGAATCAGTTAGTGACATAGAATATATCCGTCCCAATATCTACAACGAAAAAGTAATTTCCATTTATACGCAGGGCGATGACAATAATACGGATCCAAACGCCTACGTTAATGGGTCTTTTTATGAACCCGAAGTGGCAAAATCTGTGTCGCCACTCTCTCCAAAAGCATTTTCCTACTATCGCTTTGTTTATGACGGTACCTATCGCGATCAGGGATTTGAGGTTAGCAAAATAAAAGTTATACCTCGCTCCAAAGGGGATAACGTTTTTGAAGGGTACATCAATATTGTTGAAGACTATTGGAGTATTTATAGCCTGGATCTGAGGGTGACAAAGCTAGGCGTTAATTTCCGTATTCAGCAGACTTATGAGCCGGTGGAGAAGAATGTGTGGTTGCCGGTAACCCACAAATTTTATGTCGAGGGCAAAGTGCTGGGCTTTGAATTTATGGGCAATTATCTGGCTACGGTTAGCGACTATAAAGTAGAGATTAACCCGGACCTGGATATGGAAATAGATGTGATAGATGAGAAGGTAGAGGAAGAGCTGGCTGAAAAGCTGGAGGAGCAGGTAAAAGATGAGGAAATGGGAGAGATACAGGAAATGCTTACCTCAGGCAAGGAAGTGACAAGAAAGCAGCTCCGACAGGTAATGAAAGCCTATGAAAAAATGGAGCTTAAGCGCCAAAAGGAGCCGGAAGTGATCTCAAACCGAACCTTTAAAGTTGATTCTATGGCGTATGAGCAGGACTCAACATTTTGGGCGAACATCAGGCCGGTGCCATTAACCCAGGCTGAGAAAAAAGGATATGCTACCGCTGACAGTTTGGCTAATATAGCAAGGATGGAGCGTGAGGGAGATACTTTGAAAACCGGAAAACGTAAAGGCTTTCACCTGCAGGATATTATTGTTGGCAATACCTATAAAATTGCAGATAAGACCCACTTCCGCATTCATACGCCACTTTTGGGAACCAACTATAATACCGTAGAAGGCTTCAATATTGACTATGCCGTTTCATTGACAAAGACCTTTGACAGTAAAAACTGGCTAAGCCTGAAGCCAACAGCACGTTATGCATTTGCCAGAGAACAGTTTTCAGGAAAGTTTGATATGCAGTACGGTTTCGGTGAGTTTGATACACGCAGTGACATTTCACTTTCCTTTGGTAGGTATATTAACCAGTTTAATGACGATGATCCCATAAACAGGTATGTCAATAGTCTTATGACACTGTTTCTGGAGCGTAACTACATGAAGATCTATGAAAAGGATTTTGTGGAGTTGACCTATAAAAAGAAGCTTGGAAGCAAACTTACTATGAGGCTTAATATGCAACTGGCAGAGCGCAGGGAACTGTACAACAATACCGACTACAGGTTTTTTGATATCAAAGGAGATGGATTTACCCCAAATGCTCCGTTCAATCTGGCTATGCCTGTAACCTCTTTTCCTGATCATAGGGCTTTGACGGCAGGTGCCAACTTTGAATACAAGCCCTGGGTGAAATATAGGATCTATAATGGTAAGAAATCAGTGGTTGAAAACTCTTCACCCATCTTTCAATTGAATTATAAGAAAGGTATTGCAGATGCTTTGGATAGTGAAGTGGATTATGACATGCTTGAGTTAGGCTTTAAGTATGGCTTTGATATTGGTATAAGGGGCCAGGTAGATGTAATGCTTAAAGCCGGTACATTCCTTAATAATGATGAAATGTATTTTATGGACTACAAACATTTCCTGGGTAACCGGACACCATTTGTTACTACCGACCCCGTGGGAAGTTTCAGAATGCTTGACTACTACACTTTTAGCACCAATGAGGAGTATTTTGCAGGAAGCCTGCACTATCAGTTCCGTAAGTTCCTGATTACGCGGATGCCCTTGGTAAGACTGTCAGGGGTAAGAGAGAGCTTTTTCGCTAACTACCTTGTCAATGACGTTACCACAAGTTCCGGCTATACAGAACTGGGCTATGGCATCAACTACATTCTTCGGGTATTCAGACTAGAGGCAGTCACCTCCTTTTATGACGGCAAATACCAGGATTTCGGAGTGAGAATCGGTATTGCTACTAATTTTGAGGATATTTTTTAACAAAGGAGTGGGTTCCGATAACGAAAAAAGCCGCTAAAAAGCGGCTCTCAATACTCATATCTAATATCTCAATACTAACTTAAACTGTCATGATTTCAGCTTCCTTCTTCGTTAGTATCTCGTCGATTTTTTTGTTGAACTCATCTGTCAAAGTCTGAACTTTGTCCTCAGCTCTTTTAACCTCATCCTCAGATACACCCTCTTTTTGAAGTTGCTTGAGGTTGTCATTCGTTTCTTTTCTTATATTTCTGATACTGATCTTGCCCTGTTCCCCTTCATGCTTAGCCTGCTTTACAAGTGTTATCCTTCTCTCTTCAGTTAGCTGAGGCACGTTAATAATTACCTGCTCACCGTCGTTTTGAGGGTTTAGCCCAAGATCACTGTTGATGATAGCCTTTTCAATTTCAGGAATAACATTTTTTTCCCAGGGTTTGATCATCAATGTCCGGGCATCAGGAGTGGTAATAGACGCTACCTGATTGATAGGCGTTGGGTTTCCATAGTAAACAACCATTAATCCTTCCAGCATATTTGGGGCAGCCTTACCGGCCCTGATTTTTACCAGTTCACTGCTTACATGCTTAATGGCCTTATTCATCAAATCCTTGGCCTCGTCAAGGTACATGTTAATTTCTTCCATGGTTTTAGTCTAGATTATCTTTCTAAGTATAAGAAATGGGTCAAAGTTAGGTTATTAAAGTGCCGGCATTCTCTCCATGAAGAATATTCAGCAGATTATCCGGTTTATTCATATCAAACACAATAATTGGCAGGTTGTTTTCCTGGCACAATGTGAAAGCCGTCATATCCATAATGTTCAGATTCCTTTCATACGCCTCTTGAAATGATAGTTCGGAGTACCTTTCAGCAGTAGGGTCTTTTTCAGGATCTGCAGTATAAACACCGTCAACACGAGTGCCTTTCAATACCACGTCAGCCTGGATCTCTATTGCCCTGAGACTGGCTGTAGAGTCAGTAGTAAAATAGGGGTTACCGATACCAGCACCGAAGATCACTATCCTTCCCTTTTCGAGGTGCCTGATAGCCCTTCTTCTGATGAATGGCTCGCAAACCTGCTCCATTTTTATACCAGACATTAACCTGGTGTAAAGGCCGACACCCTCAAGCGCACTTTGCAGGGCCATACCATTGATCACCGTGGCCAGCATGCCCATATAATCTCCCTGTACCCTTTCTATACCTGCAGCTTCCGCCATTACACCTCTAAAGATGTTGCCACCACCTATAACGATAGCGATCTCTACACCTTTTTCCTTTACAGCTTTAATTTCATTTGCATATTGCAGCAATCGGTTAGGATCAATGCCATATTGGCCAGACCCCATTAAAGACTCACCACTTAGCTTCAGTAATATTCTTTTATATCTCATTGAAAGTAGGAAGATTGTTTTAGTTTAAATTGCTGCAAATATAACAGGGATAAACGAATATTTTAGACGCGAATATTAAAATTGGACCAACACCTGGTTTTTTTCCACGCTATCTCCCTTTTTAACCTTCACCGACTTCACCACACCGTCACCATCAGCCTTGATCACATTCTCCATTTTCATGGCTTCGAGTATCATGATCGGGTCTCCTTTTTTAACCTCATCTCCTTCTGATACCTGAATTTCAAAGATAAGTCCCGGCATTGGCGCTTTAACATCATTCATCTGGGCAGATGCAGCTACATCCATTCCCAGCTTTTCAAGAAGCAGGTCAAATTTATCCTTCAGCGCTATATCATACTTGTTGCCATTGATTTTAAGAGTAATACTTTTGTGCTTAAGGTCTGCGCTTACTATTTCAGCACGGTACGATTGATTGTCCTTAATGATATGATACGACTGGTCATTGATTTTAGCAATATCCCATTCGAACGGCTGTCCGTCAATATCTATCTGGTCGTCCTTAAGCTTTACTTCAAAACTACTGTCGTTAACGTTTACTTTATACATAATTTATAGGGCTAGTGGCTCAAAGATAAAATGGCTCTGTGGTTTTACCTGACGAATTTATCATTATTTGAGATAATAACCACTTTTTGATAACTTTGGATTCAAATAGGGGTGCCCCAAATATACGGGCTGAGATTATACCCAAGACTCTGAAAATAATGGGTCGAAACCTGATCCGGGTAATGCTGGCGTAGGGAGGTATGTTAAAATGATTCGGGAATCCCCTGTCCCGAACTTGTTTAACGATATAATTAATTTGAGAAATGAGGGTTTTGATTATTGCAGCGTCATGGCTGTTGATGTCCTATATATCTTATGGACAGTTTGAGGTAAAGGGTACTGTTAAAGATGCTGATACCGGTGAACTACTTCCAGCAGCTAATGTGTATTTGGGAGAAAAAGTAGTGCCAACCGATGGGCAGGGGAGGTTTCAGTTTGATAAGGTTGAGGAAGGTGAATACGTGTTGAAGGTTACATTCATTGGCTATGACCCCTATGAGCAGGAACTGAATGTTACTGGCGATCAGAATCTGGAGGTGGCTTTAACGCCAGATGTTTACATGACTGACGAGGTGATAGTTTCAGCTACCAGGGCCAATGATAAAACACCCACAACTTTTACTGTGGTAAACAGGGAAGAAATAGAAGAAAATAACCTAGGTCAGGATCTGCCATTCGTGCTCAACTGGACGCCTTCACTGGTCACCACATCTGATGCCGGGGCCGGAGTAGGTTACACCGGTTTGAGGATTAGGGGAAGTGATGCCACCAGGATCAATGTCACGATTAATGGTGTGCCGTTGAACGACAGTGAGTCACAGGGAGTATTCTGGGTGGATATTCCGGATATTGCTTCTTCAACGGAAAACATACAGATACAGCGAGGCGTAGGTACATCTACCAATGGAGCCGGAGCCTTTGGGGGAACTATAAATCTGCAGACGAACACCAAACAACAAAAACCTTACGGGGAAGTGATTAACTCTTTTGGATCATTTGATACGTGGAGGCATACCCTGGGGTTTGGTACAGGCCTTATTGATGATAAGTGGACATTCAACGGCAGGCTGTCCAAGATCACTTCTGACGGCTACATAGACAGGGCCACTTCTGACCTGAATTCTTACTACTTATCAGGAGGATTTTATGGTAAAAATACGTTGGTGAAAGCCATAATATTCGGAGGAAAGGAGCGCACTTATCAATCGTGGTATGGTACACCAGAGGCAGTCCTTGAAAATGATGCAGAAGGAATAGAGGCGGTGATTGCCAACAATGGGGTGAGTGATGCACAGGCAGAAAACCTTAGAACAGCAGGGAGAACCTTTAACTGGTACATGTATGAAGATGAGGTGGACGATTACCAGCAAGACCATTACCAGCTCCATGTTTCTCAGCAGTTAATGCCTGATTTTACGGCTAATGTCTCTCTGCACTATACCTATGGCAGAGGGTATTACGAGCAGTTCAGGGAGGATGACGATTTCGAAGACTATAGCTTGCCCAATGTTATCATTGGTGATACCACCATAACATCAACCGACCTGATCAGACGAAGGTGGCTTGATAATCATTTTTATGGTTTTACCTATTCATTGGAATACCAGAAGGAAAAATGGAATGCTATATTAGGTGGTGCATACAACATTTATGAAGGTGACCACTTTGGTGAAATTATATGGGCGGAATTTGCCGCAGGTACCTCTATTGAGGAGAGGTACTACGACAATACCGGTGATAAGAATGATTTTAATACTTTTCTGAAAGTCAACTACCAAATAACAAATAAGTTAAGTGCTTTCGGAGACCTGCAATACCGTAATGTAAGATATGACATAGCGGGGATTGACAATGATCAACGCTTGCTGGGCATCTCGGCAGATTATGATTTTTTCAATCCGAAGTTCGGGTTGGTGTACTCACTTGATGCAAACAGTAATTTCTACGCTTCTTACAGTATTGCCAACAGGGAGCCGGTACGCAGCGATTTTATTGATTCCCCAGCAAGGCCTGAGCACGAAACCTTGAGAAATCTTGAGGCCGGATTTAGAAAAAGGACTACT
Source organism: Fulvivirga kasyanovii (assembly GCF_009711405.1). Taxonomy (GTDB): domain Bacteria; phylum Bacteroidota; class Bacteroidia; order Cytophagales; family Cyclobacteriaceae; genus Fulvivirga; species Fulvivirga kasyanovii. Next base: position 8,837 of record NZ_SMLW01000453.1, read on the forward strand.
AATTATCAACTCCAGGCCAATTACTACCTGATGGATTACAAAAATCAACTTGGTACTTACCGGAGAGCTAAACGATGTGGGTAGCGCCTTGCGAACTAATGTTAAGAACAGCTATAGGACAGGCGTGGAGGTACAGGGTCAGTTTTATATATCAAAGCAGTTCAGGGTGATGGCAAATGTCACTTTTAGCCAAAACAAAGTAGGTTCGTTCAATGAGATCATATACGACTATGGGGCAGGTTTTGATGAGTACAATATTATAGAAAATGAATATGAAGATACAGATATTGCCTTTTCACCTGATATTATAGCCGGCTCACAAATAACTTTTCTCCCTGTAAAAGGACTCGAGTTGTCCTTACTCTCTAAGTATGTGGGTAAGCAATATCTCGATAATACATCAAATGATGAGCGGGCCATAGATGCCTATTTTGTAAATGATTTGAGGTTGATGTACACTTTGCATACAGATTTTATAAAGGATATCGCCCTTACATTTCAGGTGAATAATGTATTTGACGAGCTTTACGCCTCAAATGGCTACACTTTTGGCTATCAGGGTGGGCCGGATTATGTGGTGAGAGAGAATTACTACTATCCACAGGCCACCCGCAACTTCCTGGCCTCAGTGGCTTTGAAGTTTTAAAGAATTGTGTAGGAATAGCTTTCCGAAGTTTTGAAGCTTCGGGAGCTTCTTACCATTATTTCTTTGAACAATAAACTGTAAACAGTAAATAGAAAAATTACATCTATTGTAATAGTACCAATCAGGATTTACCTTTGCCATGCTAAAACTGATCCTGATGGTACCATCCTCACGTTATAAACCTAATAACTTCTCCTTATCAGGGTTCATCCAGCTTACCCGGTTCTGGAATTTGTTGATCATAGTATTTGCTCAGTATTTTACAGCCTCATTTTTAATTAATTCAGCAAGAAATGTAAGCTACTATTTGCTGCACCGGGAGTTGTTTTTGCTTTCATTATCCTCAGTACTGATTGCAGCCGCGGGATATATCATCAACGACTATTATGATGTTAAGATCGATCTCATCAACAAACCGCACCGGGTGGTGGTGGGCAAGGTATTAAAGAGGCGTGTGGCTATGGCAGCGCATACCGTGCTCAATTTTACCGGTATCGGGCTGGGTTTTCTGCTTTCATGGCAAATAGGAGCAATAAATTTTGGCTCTGCACTTCTTCTATGGCTCTATTCTAATCAGCTAAAAAGGATGCCCTTCATTGGGAATTTTGTAGTGGCCATACTTACAGGCCTTTCTATATACATAGTAGAGATACTCTTCAGGTCAGGTAACCTGCTGGTAGTGGCCTATGCACTTTTTGCCTTTGTGTTTACGCTGATCCGTGAGATCATAAAGGACATGGAAGACCTGAAAGGGGATGCCACTTTCGGGTGTAGGACTTTGCCCGTGGTGTATGGGCTCAGGAAAACAAAGAATGTTATTTATGTATTGTCGCTGGCCTTCTTAACAGGGCTCAGCTTTTTAGCTTATATATTTGTGGGTAAGGAGATGACACTTTTTTGCCTGCTACTGATTGTGCCTTTAAGTTTTTTGGCCTACAAACTTTCCAGGGCCGACACCATTAAGGATTTCAGCTATTTGAGCAACTATTGTAAATTGATCATGTTCCTTGGAATACTCAGCATGATCCTGTTTAAATAAATAATATGACCAGAATTGCCATTTTTGCATCAGGAAGCGGCTCCAATGCCGAAAAAATTACCCAGCATTTTGAAAACAATGACCAAATCGAGGTCAGCCTCATACTTACGAATAACCCGAAGGCCTATGTGCTCGAAAGGGCCAAAAACCTTCATGTACCTGCTGTAACCTTTAACAGAGATGAACTAAGGAACACCAATAAAGTGCTTGACATACTGAAAGAACATCAGATAGATTTTGTGGTGCTGGCTGGGTTCCTTCTACTGGTTCCTGAAAATTTAGTTGAAGCCTATCCTGACCGAATTATCAACATACATCCTGCCCTGCTCCCTAAGTTTGGAGGCAAAGGAATGTACGGTGACAAAGTTCACCAGGCAGTTAAATCTGCGGGTGAGTTAGAGACAGGCATCAGTATCCATTATGTTAATAATAAATATGATGAAGGTGAGATAATCTTTCAGGCCAAGTGCCCTGTCACCGAAGAAGATACACCCGAGACGGTCGCTGATAAGGTACATCAGTTAGAATACCAACATTATCCGCAGGTAATAGAATCAGTGATTAATAATTCAATTAAAAATTTATAATTTTGCAGCTTGAAAAATTTGGGTGCCCGGATGCCGGCGTAAAGGCTGGTTGGGGTATTTTATCAACTCTCAATCACTAAATAAAACTCATGTCTT
>NZ_SMLW01000341.1 GCF_009711405.1 Fulvivirga kasyanovii
ACGGAAGATATTTGTTCACCTTTAACCCCCGAAGATCATGTAGTGCAGCCGGTGGTGGATGTAAGTCCGCCCAAGTGGCACCTTGGGCATACTACCTGGTTTTTTGAGACTTTCATTCTCATACCTGAAATGAAAGGGTACAGGCCCTTCGATAAAAATTATAATTTCCTGTTTAATAGCTACTATGAAAGCGTGGGTGCCAGGGTAATACGTACCAATCGTGGCAATATAACCCGCCCGACCGTTAAAGAAATACTGAACTATCGGCAGTATGTAAATGAGCATATCGCCACCTTCCTTGACAGTCATGATGAAATAAGCAAGTCTCTGGCAGATCTGTTTGAGCTTGGCCTCCAGCATGAACAACAGCACCAGGAGTTGCTGTGCTACGATATTAAATATATCCTGGGCAACAACCCCATCTTCCCGGTTTATATCAATAATCCCCTGCCTGAATCCGATGCACCTTCGGGAGCAGATTGGCTCCATGTTGAAGGCGGAATGTACGAAATGGGCTATAACGGCGAAGGCTTTTGCTTTGACAATGAACTGGGTGTGCATAAGATTTACCTGCACGATTATGGTATTATGGACAGGCTGGTAACCAATGGTGAATACCTGGGGTTTATCAGCGACAAGGGCTATCAGGACTTCAGGCACTGGCTTTCCGATGGCTGGGAGTGGGTAAATAGTAATAAAATTACCGCACCGGCCTACTGGTACTATTTAGATGGAGGATGGCACGAGTACTCACTCAATGGTGGTCTGAAACCCTTGGACCTCAATGCCCCCGTCACCCATGTCAGCTTGTACGAAGCGGATGCTTTTGCCAAATGGAAAGGCCTGCGCCTGTCTACGGAATTTGAGTGGGAAGTGGCATGCAGGCGACACTCCGGCGTAAATGAATCCAGTAATTTTATGGAGGCAGAAAATTTTCAGCCGGTGGCCCGGAAAGGCAATTACGACCAGATGTATGGTGACGTATGGGAGTGGACCAACAGTGCATACCTTCCGTATCCTTTTTATAAAGCACCGGAAGGTGCAGTAGGGGAGTATAACGGCAAGTTTATGATCAATCAGATGGTTTTGAAAGGAGGGTCATGTGCCACACCTAAAGACCATATACGCGCTACTTACAGAAACTTTTTTCACCCTCATCTTCGATGGATGTTTTCGGGGATAAGACTGGCAAAAAACCAATAAAAAACAATTTTCAATGAACGACCAACTTGTGATTACCCAGTTTGCTCAAGATGTGCTTAGTGGGCTTAACGCAACACCGAAAACTTTATCTTCCAAGTACTTTTATGATGAAAACGGAGACAGGATATTTCAGGAGATAATGAACCTGGACGAATACTACCTGACCCGGTGCGAGTATGAGATACTCGAAACACATCAGCGACAGATACTTGACCTTTTTATTGACGGGACCTCCAAATTTAACCTTGTGGAATTTGGTGCGGGGGATGGTTATAAAACTAAAGTGCTGCTGGAGTGCTTTTTAAATGCTGGGGTGGACTTTCGTTACCGTCCCATAGATATTTCCGGCAATGTTTTGCAGATACTGGAAGATTCCCTTGAGGAGGAATTCCCCTCTTTGAAGGTGGAAGGCATCCAAAACGAATATATGAAGGCACTGAGGGAGCTGGAAAATGGAGAGACAAGGAATGTAGTTCTATTTCTCGGCTCAAATATTGGCAACTTCAAACAATCTCAGGCTATCTCATTTTTAAAAGGCCTCTACGAAGGCCTGAATGATGGAGACCTGCTGTTCATAGGCTTTGATCTGAAAAAGGATCCTGAAGTTATCCTCAATGCTTACAATGACAAGAGCGGTGTAACCAGGGATTTTAATTTCAATTTACTAACCAGGATCAACAGGGAACTGAAAGGCAATTTTGACTTGTCAGCTTTCAGGCACTTCCCTACCTACGACCCGCTTAGCGGTACCACTACCAGCTATCTGGTGAGTACCAAAGCTCAAACGGTGGAAATTATGGATACGGCTATTTCATTTGATGCCTGGGAGCCGATACATATGGAAATCTCTCAAAAGTATGGTATGAAAGATATAGAAAGCCTTGCCACACAGGTGGGCTTTGGGATAGTCCGTAACTTTTACGATTCGAGGCACTACTTTGTCAACTCTGTCTGGAGGAAGTAATTGTAAAGCTTTTCCTGTTTTGGGGCGTTATTTATTGATTCCCATGTAGCCGGAAAAATGGGTTGTTTGCGTTAAACCTGCCAGAACATATTCCGGTGTGGATTGTTGAATTTTTACGAGGAACAGCAATCAGGAATAATGGCAAACAATGATCCGGCTAATGGCAAAACAACAGGAGACTGGCAACGCTTAAAAAGGGCCCTCGCTCTTGCTGCGCCTAAAAAGTGGAATATCTTTTTGATTATTGTACTTACCATTATGGTGGCGGTGGCAGGGGTGGTAGAGCCACTTATCATGAAGTACATTTTTGATGGGCTCACCGGAGATATACAGGCAGAAAGATTGATCCGCGGCATTGCCTTTTTGCTGGTGCTGGGGCTTGCCAAAGAGATTATTTCTTCCACTTCCAACTGGCTTACCTGGCGAACAAGGATTGGTGTGCACTACAGCCTGCTCAATGTTACGGTGGGCCGTTTGCATCGCCTGCCGATTGACTTTCATCGCGCGCAGGGTACCGGAGCCATCATGACCAAAATGGAGCGTGGCATCCAGGGGTTTGTAGGGGCTATTGCTGATATTTCGTTCAACGTGTTGCCTGCTATTGCCTATCTGGCCCTGGCCATTGTAGCCATGGTGCAGCTCGACTGGAAGATGACCCTTCTCGTATGTATTTTTGCTCCTATGCCCGCCCTGGTGGCCACTATTGCCGCTCCTGCACAGCGGGGCAGGGAAGGCTTTCTGATGAATAAATGGGGGAAGATCTACTCACGCTTCAATGAAGTACTCTCCGGGATAGTTACCGTTCGCAGCTTTGCCATGGAAGATTATGAGAAGTCGAGGTTTCTGGAAGATGTGGATGAAGCCAACAGCAGAGTGGTAAAAGGCGTGGGTTACGACAGCAGGGTTACGGCCATTCAAAATAGCATTGTACTTTTGGCCAGGGTTGCAGCCATTGCCTATGGTGCCTTTCTGATCACTGAAGATCAAATAACATTAGGTACTCTCATTGCTTTCTTGGGCTTTATCGGCGGGCTGTTCGGGCCGGTGCAGAACCTTACCGGCGTCTACAAAACTTTCCAGATAGCCACTGTATCCCTTGAACACATTTTTTCCATACTTGATAAGCAGGATTTTCTGGGAGATAAGCCTGATGCTATCGATTTGCCGCCCCTTAAAGGGGAGGTTGCCTTTAACCACATTTATTTTAAATATCCTACAGGCAGCAAGCCTATAGTGGATGATTTTGATTTACAGGTAAAACCCGGCGAGTCCGTGGCTTTTGTAGGCCCCAGCGGATCAGGTAAGTCCACTCTGATCGCATTGCTACAGCGCTTTTACGACCCCGTAAAAGGTAGCATAACCCTGGATGGCTATGACTTGCGTAATGTAAAGCAAAAATCTTTGAGAAAACAGGTGGGAGTAGTGCTTCAGGATGCACTTTTGTTTAATGAGTCCATAGCCGACAATATACGTTACGGTAGAAAGGAAGCCACCATGGATGAGGTAAAGGAAGCTGCAAAAGCGGCCAATGCCCATGACTTTATTATGGAACTCTCGGAGGGCTATGAAACGGTGGCCGGGGAAAGAGGAGGCAGGCTGTCTGGCGGGGAAAGGCAAAGGATAGCCATCGCAAGGGCCATAGTAAAAGACCCTCCCGTGTTGATCCTGGATGAGGCATCATCCGCTATGGATGCCGAGGTGGAGGCGCTGGTGCAGGAAGCGCTCAACAGACTGATGGAGCACCGTACTACATTTATCATCGCCCACCGGCTCAATACAGTGGTCAATGCTGATCGGATCATTGTATTGAAGCACGGAAAAATAATAGAGGAGGGCACACATCGCGATTTGCTGCACCACGACGGCTATTACGCGTCCCTTGTGCAAAAGCAGACGGAGGGGTTGTTGCTGCCGGCGGATTAAGGCTGAAAATTTTCATGGTAAGCCAGCTTATACCTCAATAAAATATTCCTGAAAATTGACCGGTAATAACTATTGGTTATAAAATAAAACCTTATTACTTTTGAGGCCCTTTAAGGGACCAATGTTCATGTAAGCGCACGTGGCGGAATTGGTAGACGCGCCAGGTTGAGGGCCTGGTGGCCATTGCGGCCGTGGAGGTTCGATTCCTCTCGTGCGCACATAAGCAGTCAACTGTTATAGTACAGTTAAGTTCTTTTTGAAAGTATATGCCGAAGTGGTGAAACTGGTAGACACGCATGTTTCAGGGACATGTGACCTTACGGTCGTGGGGGTTCGAATCCCTTCTTCGGCACACTTTTCTTTTTAATCCCCTAATTTACACCTGTTTATATTTTTTGTTAAAGGTTAGCCCAAAGCCTTGCTATTAGTTGGTGTTTTAACTGTTTTATACGCAACAAAAATACATCAATGTTAATTTCTGCTGATAAAACTTCGTTATTATGCTTTCTAATGCTTTATTTTATATGACTTATTAAACATTGACATGAGCGTAACGATCAAAGACATTGCCCTTGCCTTGGGCATTTCCCCATCTACTGTTTCACGAGCCTTAAACGGCCACCCCGATATTAGCGAGGAGACCCGAAAATCGGTAAAGGATGTGGCAAAAAAAATGAACTACCATGTTAACCAGATGGCGAGTAGTCTGCGAACCAAGAAGTCTTTCTCCATCGGTGTGGTAGTACCCAAAATAGCCAGCTATTTTTTTTCATCAGCACTTAGTGGTATTCAGGAAGTAGCCGTTTCCAACAATTATCAGGTACTCATATGCCAGACCAATGAGTCACCAACCCTTGAGAAAAAGTACATTTCATCACTTTTGTCAGCCAAAGTTGACGGACTGCTCATTTCCCTCGCCAAGGGTAGTAAAAATATCAAGCACATTCAGCGGGTGATAGAGCATAATGTACCCCTTGTGCTTTTTGACCGTACCAGCGACAGCTTTAAAGTGCATAAAATTGAAGCTGAAGATTTTAAAGGTGCACACCGCGCTGTTACCCATTTGATAGACACCGGTTGTAAAAGGATAGTACACTTATCCGGCCCCGATACCCTGGCGGCCAGCCTCAACAGGATGCGTGGCTACAAAGAAGCATTGAAAGACAAAGGCCTGGAAGTGGATGACGAACTTATTGTGCCATGCGATTTTGATCCAGAAACAGGAAGAAAAGCCATAAAAAGGCTTTTGGATAAATACCCCGACATTGACGGTATATTCACCGTAAACGATGAGCTGGGCGTAGAGTCCATCCTCACACTCAAAAGCATGGGCATAAAAGTGCCTGATCGGGTATCAGTGGTAGGTTTTGGTGATTTCCCCATTTGCCGTATCGTAGATCCGCAGCTTAGCTCAGTAAGCCATCACCCGGAAAAGATCGGCTACGAAGCAGCCAAATGCCTTCTTGATCAGATGAAAAACAAGCAAAAAGAAAACAATACCAGACGTGTAGTACCTTCGGAATTGGTAATAAGGGCATCGTCAAGCAAGAAATTGAGCTGATTCTAAACTTTAAAAGTAAACTTGCGCTTTACGGAAATTTAGGAAGTTTGGTGAAGCCGCAATTTAGTTCTGTAAGTCGTCTATTCGAAAAAGAATATCAATCAAAAAGTGCGTTTTGCACGTGTCTTGCCATTTTAGCTAAAGAGCATAGGAGGGACTGCGGGTGTTTATCCATATTTCCAAAGACCTGAACTGGTATCACTTGCAAGTAATTATGAATTTGTTTATAATTCTTGTCGCAGCGGTCTTTCTTTATGGTCAAGTGTGATATGTGGGAGTCGTTGATGGAAAACCCTCGTTGTGGTGCAAGCGTTCCAGCTTTTAACACGTCTTTGCTTTGACGAACTTCTGTCATCTCTTATTACAAAACTGGATGCCTAATATCAACGTTTGATCCCTCGTGTTTTTGCCCTATGTTAGTAGTAATTTACATGGTCAGGCCAAATTCAATTAAATATAATAAAGCAGATGAGAAGTAACAGAGCTAAACTATTTACAATCACCTTGATTTCTATGTCCACTGCTTTTGTGAGCTATGGGCAAACCAGGGGAGAAAACAGTGATATAGATGCTGAAATGGAGGA
>NZ_SMLW01000340.1 GCF_009711405.1 Fulvivirga kasyanovii
GTTATTTCATTTTTCGATGGACAAACCAGAGTAGGGTTCTGTCGGGGGACAGAACGGGGGGGAGATTCGGTTTGTCTGGGACAAACCGGGGAATGAGGGGACAGAGGCTGCTAATTGTTAATGCCGGGAACACCATTAAATCGTATCAATATTTGATGAATTAGGTCAAATAGAATAACACGTCATAAAGTAACTTTATTCGCTTAAAATTTGTGATGATATGCGCTATTGTATTCTATTGTTTTTAATGGTATCCCTGCTTGCTTGTAACGAAAAAGAACAGGAAAAACCCAATTCCCATACAAATAACGAGGTCTCTCCTTTTTTATCTAATGGCCGGGTTGAATTGCTTGCCGATAGCACGATTGCCTTAATTGGTTCTGGCTCTTCTGTGGAATTTATGGCTGAGGGTGATTCGGTGAGTATACACTTAAAATCAGGCCAAACATCTCATGGTTATATCGTGCTGGAAGTTGATGGCAAGTACATGGGGCGTTTCAGAGTTGGGCAGGATGATGAAATTATTCCGCTAAAGCTGGAAAGCAAGCCATCTAAAATTGGAGTTTATAAAGCTACCGAAGCTATTAATGGTACCGTAATATTTCTTGGGGCTGATGCTCAGAAAATATTGCCCATTGAAAAAAGTAACAGTCCATTCATTGAGTTTATTGGCAATTCGATCACATGTGGCATGGGTGCTGACACCACAGATTTACCCTGCGGATCAGGGGAATGGTTTGATCAGCACAATGCCTATCTGGCGTATGGGCCGCGGGTGGCCAGGGCGCTGAACGCCTCGTTTAAATTAAGTTCTGTTTCCGGTATAGGCATGTACAGAAACTGGAATGATGAAAATATTGACGAACCCATCATGCCGCAGGTTTATGAAAACCTGTACCTGAACACCGACAGCTCCAAAAAAGCAGATTTTACCGTACACCCAGATGTGGTAAGCATATGCCTGGGCACCAATGACCTGTCGGACGGTGATGGCGTAAAACCGAGATTGCCTTTTGATAAAGAAAAGTTTATTGGTAATTACACGGAATTTGTAAAAACTATCTTCAGCCATTACCCGGATACTAAAGTGGCTTTATTGACCAGCCCGATGGTTTCCGGTGCAAAAGGTGATACATTGATGGCGTGCCTGAAGAAAGTCAAGGAAAATTTAGGTACAGATGCTGTATCAATTTTCGAATTTGCTGCGGTTTCCCCTACAGGATGTACCTGGCACCCTATTATAGCAGAGCATAAGCAAATGGCAGAACAGCTTGAGCCTTTTTTCAAAGACCTGCTCAATGATCAAGAGTGATGCTATATTTGGATACCGGCAAGGGTTTATTTAAACAGGATTGCTTTTTGGCTCACCCCTCCCCTATGCCAGGCCATGGTAGGGCAGTTAAAAAGGAGTATGTCACATACCGGCATCCCACAACTGGAAAGGAGCCTCTTTTAAAGTAAATTGAAATATTGAGATATGAATAAGATTAAATATTGCACTTTAATTATTCTGTTATTGGCAGCCAACACTTCTTTTTCTAATGTAACCTTACCCGCTTTTTTTTCAGACCACATGGTGCTGCAACAAAACGCTGAAGTAAAACTTTGGGGGTGGGGCAATCCTATGGAAGAAATCACTGTCACTACAAGCTGGGACACTGCCGAAGTCAAAACAAAAGCGGACAGGCATGCCAACTGGCAGGTACTGCTCAAAACACCCAAAGCAGGAGGCCCATATACGATCACCATTAAGGGCTATAACCAGGTGGTCCTTACCGACATTTTAATAGGAGAAGTTTGGCTCTGCTCCGGGCAGTCTAATATGGAATGGACCCCCTCATCGGGAATAACCAATGGTGAAGAAGCCATCAAAAACGCTGACCAGCCCGAGATACGCTTTTTTAATGTGGTTAAAAACAGCGCAGAAAATCCTCAACTTGATCTTAAGGGTGAATGGCAGGTCTGCACACCAAACACCATGCAGTATTCCAGCGCTGTAGCATATTTCTTTGGCAAAAAACTTCACGAAAACCTGAATGTACCTATCGGCCTGGTCAACTCCAGTTGGGGCGGAACCCCGGCCGAAACATGGATGCCGCAGGAAGTGATCCATGCGGATAAAACACTTGAGGAAGCCTCCAAAAAACTAGGCGCCGACGTATGGTGCCCCAGTGAGCCGGGCAGAACATATAATGCCATGATCGCCCCTTTAGTCGGCTTTAAAGTGGCAGGCGTTATCTGGTACCAGGGAGAAACCAATACAGGCAATGCGGATACTTATCAGCACACTTTTTCTGCATTGATCCAGTCATGGAGAAATGACTGGGGTCAGGAGTTTCCGTTTTATTATGCCCAAATAGCACCTTTTGAGTATGGTGCACCCGAGATTGGGGTAAAGGTGCGGGATGCGCAGAGACGCACATTGGCAGTGCCCCATACCGGCATGGTGATGACCAGTGACATTTGCACTACGGATGACATCCACCCTAGAAATAAGCTGGATGTTGGGCTAAGGTTTGCCAATATCGCTCTCAAAAATCACTATCAGACCATGCAAGGCATAGTAGAGGGCCCTTTACTGGATTCCGTATCCTTTAAAGGCAAAAAGGCTTATGTGTATTTTAAAAATTCCGAAGGCCTTTATCTCAAAACAAAAGACACGCTTTTTGAAGTTGCAGGCGCTGATAGGGTGTTTCACAAAGCTAAAGGAGCTTTAAAGAAAAATATGTTTATCGTCTCTTCTGATAAAGTAAGTAAGCCTAAATATGTACGGTATGCCTGGGGCAACACGAGTATATCCAACATTTTCAACAAGGCCCACCTGCCTGCTTCAAGTTTTACGACAGAAAAGCCTGAGTAAATGCGTCTAATGCAATTTGAAGGACATTTACCGGGTGAAAATCAGAGCTTTCGAATGGTGAACTGAAAAAATTCAACCGCAAAATGGAACTACAGCAAAACACCTCCACAGACCAAAAAGTAGCATCGCTCCTGGCCATCATGACCATTGAAGAAAAAGTGGGGCAAATGAACCAATATAATGGTTTTTGGGAAGTAACAGGCCCATCCCAAAAGGAAGATAAGGCCAGAAAATATGAGCACCTACGGAAAGGCTGGGTAGGCTCCATGTTATCGGTACGGGGCGCAAAAGAAGTTCGTGCTGTTCAGAAAATTGCAGTTGAAGAAACACGGTTGGGTATTCCGCTTATTATAGGCTTTGACGTCATCCATGGCTACAAAACCTTAAGCCCCATACCACTCGCAGAAGCAGCAAGCTGGGACATGGAAGCTATTCAGAAATCCGCTTCGGTGGCTGCCGCAGAGGCTGCTGCCTCAGGTATCAACTGGACATTCGGGCCCATGGTAGATATCTCCAGGGATGCACGATGGGGACGGGTGATGGAAGGTGCCGGAGAAGACCCTTTTTTAGGCAGCAAGGTAGCTGCAGCCCGTGTAAAAGGTTTTCAGGGAGACGACCTGTCAGCCGTAAACACCATTGCGGCCTGCGCCAAGCATTTTGCAGCATATGGTTTTGTAGAAGCCGGAAAAGAATATAATACCGCAGACATAGGCACTTCCACCCTACACAACATAGCTTTGCCTCCCTTTAAGGCCGCTGTAGAGGCCGGAGTACGGACTTTGATGAACTCTTTTAATGAACTTAATGGCATCCCCCTTACCGGCCACACCTACCTGCAACGGGACATCCTGAAGGGCGAATGGGGCTTCAACGGTTTCGTGGTATCCGATTGGGCATCTATTGCTGAAATGATCCCCTGGGGCCATGCCAAAGACAAACGGGAAGCCGCAAAAATAGCGGCAACCGCCGGCTCCGACATGGATATGGAGGGCTTTGTGTATGTGGAAGAACTGGCAGGCCTGGTAAGAGATGGGGTTATAGAAGAAGCATTAATTGACGATGCGGTCAGAAGGATCCTTCGTTTAAAATTTGAATTAGGCCTTTTTGATGACCCTTACAAATATTGTGATAAAGTCCGCGAAAAAGAGGTTATAGGTAGCAAAGAAAATAGAGAAGCCGTTCTGGATATAGCCAAAAAGTCCATTGTACTTCTGAAGAATGAAAACCATTTGCTTCCATTAAAGAAGGAGGGTCAAAAAATAGCTCTGATCGGCTCGCTGGCCGCTGATAAAAACAGTCCCTTAGGGAGTTGGAGAATTGCATCAGATGACCATACGGCGGTTTCCGTGCTGGAAGGTATGCAGGAATATACGGGCAACACCCTGGTTTATAAAAAGGGGGCAGACCTTTCGATCGGGGAAACTGCCTTCACCCAGGAAACGATCATTAATGAGACGGATAAGTCTGGCTTCGATGAGGCGACAGAAGCCGCCCGGGAGGCAGATGTGGTGGTTATGGTTTTAGGGGAACATGGCTTTCAGACGGGTGAAGGCCGGAGTAGAACGAACCTTCAATTACCAGGTGTGCAACAGGATCTGCTGGAGGCAGTTTACAAAGTGAACCCCAACATCGTTTTGGTATTAAACAATGGCAGGCCGTTAGCGATCACCTGGGCACACGAGCACATTCCCGCTATAGTAGAAGCCTGGCAACTGGGCACCGAATCAGGACGCGCCATCGCTCAGGTGCTTTATGGTGATTATAACCCCAGTGGAAAGCTACCTATGACTTTCCCCAGGAACGTCGGTCAGGTGCCCATTTACTATAACAGAAAAAATACGGGCAGACCTTTTCCCAATAGCGATGATCCTCAAAATGTATTCTGGACACATTACAGCGATGTTGACAATTCACCCTTGTACCCCTTTGGCTATGGATTGAGCTATACTCAGTTTTCATACAAAAATTTAAAGCTAGACAGGCACACTACTGAGGTTGGCGGTAAAATAGAAGTTACTGTAGAAGTAACCAATACCGGTGACAGGGGTGGAAAGGAAGTGGTCCAGCTTTATGTTCGGGATCTCGTGGGCAGTGTAACCCGGCCGGTCAGAGAGCTTAAGGGTTTCGAATTAGTAGAATTGAAAGCCGGTGAAACGAAAACGATCCGGTTTACCCTGGATCACGCCTCACTTGGATTTTATAATAACGATGGCCAGTATGTGGTTGAGCCGGGAGATTTTAAAGTGTTTGTGGGGGGCGATTCAAATGCCACACTCTCAGCAGATTTTAGTTTACATTAAATATATTTTTATGAAATTATCAGGTATTAAAGTGCTGATCACCTTCATCTTTATTTTGGGTGCATCTTCCGTATTTGCCCAGGAGCTGGACAGAATACGGGTAGTTAACAACAATTTTGTAAAAGCAGATGGCAAGCTCATTGTTTTCAGAGGTTACAGTACAAGCGATCCCGATAAGCTGGAAAGCCAGGGGTACTGGAACAAGGCTTATTTCAAAGAAATAAAAGCATGGGGCGCCAACATAGTGCGCTTTCCTATTCACCCCCCTGCATGGAGCAAACGCGGCAAAGAAAATTACCTCAAGCTGCTTGATCAGGGCATCCAGTGGGCCGGGGACCTGGGTATGTACGTCATCATCGACTGGCATAGTATAGGCAACTTAAGAACAGAGATGTACCAGGATGATATCTATGACACTGACCTCAAGCAGACGTATGATTTTTGGCGAACTATAGGCACTAAATATGGCAAGAACCCTGTAGTAGCATTTTATGAACTCTATAATGAACCTACCACCTATCACAATACCCTGGGAACAGCCACATGGGAGCAATGGAAGGTACTGAATGAGGAAATGATCACTATAGTAAGGGCCAACGGAGGCGAAGGGATACCCCTTGTAGCCGGCTTCAACTGGGCTTATGACCTGACTCCGGTTAAGGAAAACCCGATCGAGGCAGAAGGCATTGCCTATGTAAGCCACCCCTACCCTCAAAAAAGGGAAGCCCCCTGGAAAGATAAGTGGACGGCTGACTGGGGATTTGTAAAAGAAAAATACCCGGTGATCTTAACGGAAATAGGCTTCTGCGGCCCTGAAGACCCTGGCGCGCACAGGCCGGTAATAAGCGATGAAACCTACGGCGAGGCCATCACCAATTATTGTGACCAAAGGGATATATCCTATGTAGTTTGGGTATTTGACCAGCAATGGGCACCAAGGCTTTACACTGATGATAAGTACACTCCTTCCAGGCACGGGAAGTTTTTTAAGAAGAAGTTGAATAGTTATAAATAAATATAATTTTAACAAATAACCCTCCAAGGGTTTTGGAACCCTTGGAG
>NZ_SMLW01000348.1 GCF_009711405.1 Fulvivirga kasyanovii
ACCTGGCCGGCTATGTGATCAGGCTTGAAAAGAGCTATTTCGATTACTTCCTGATTGGTAAAAAGCCACGGCTGGACGGATCCTCAAACTTCCCTGCTACTTTGCTGGAGACCGATAAAAAATTCGAAGACCTGATCCTGCCCGACACCACCAGAGACCAGCTTAAATCGCTGATGAACTTTATCCGCTATAGAAAAGAGCTATTTCTGGAGAGTGATGTGACAGGTAAGATTAAGCCCGGATTTACAACATTACTTTACGGCCGGCCCGGTACAGGTAAAACCATGACGGTGTCAGTGATTGGAAAGCACCTGGGAGTGGATGTATATATTGTAAACCTGTCGAGGGTGGTATCCAAGTATATAGGAGAGACGGAGAAAAACCTGGAGAAAATATTTGAAAGACTGGAAGGTAAGGATTGCATCCTGTTTTTTGATGAAGCAGATGCCTTGTTTGGAAAACGGACGGAGGTGAAAGATGCCAAAGACCGCTATGCCAATCAGGAAGTGGCTTACCTGCTGCAACGCATCGAACGTTGCTCATGCCCAGTGATCCTGGCCAGTAACTATAAGCAAAACCTTGACGATGCCTTTAAGAGGAGGATACTGACCTTTATTCACATTCCGCCGCCCGAATCGCACGAGCGATTGCAGATGTGGCAGAAAGGATTACCGTTGTCGTTCCAATATGAGCCGGTAAACCTGCCAGAAAAGCTGGCCAATGATTATCCGTTGACCGGTGCCAACATTTCCAATGTGATCAAACTGGGGTGCATACAGGCCATGTCTGAAGGCACTAAGGAAGTTACCCTGGAGCGTCTGGAGGGCTATATCCATCAGGAAATGCGCAAAGAGAATATGAACGTAAAGCCTATGGTAAATACTACTGCCACTCGTACGATGTCGAGACCAGGGCCTAAAACCAGTCTGAGACCCCGATAGCACGTAGATATGGAAAAGGAATTTGCAGGAGGTGTGTTATTTGACAAGCGCAAGACCCCCTTTGAAGAGGAGGGAATCTATGGCATTCCCGGCACTAAAAATTCGAATGACATTCTTTCATTTTTAGATCAGAACCCCTTTCTGCAAGGGCATCCGTATTTTGAAGAGCTGTTGGAAAGGGAAAGGTTGTTCCGGGGCTTCCCCAGAATTCCTGAGCCGGACGCGGAAACTGAAAAAGAAGAAGAGCATACAACCACTGCACCACTCCAGCCTGAGAATAAGAAGGAAGAGCAGGATATTGAGAGTAGCAACGCTGAACAACTTCAGGAGAATAAACCTCAGGCAAAAGAAGAAGTTGTAAAAGAAAATGAGGTTGAAAAAGTAGTAGATGCCACCCAAACTAAGGAGGAAGTTGAAGAGGAAGCAACACCTGAAAAGGTAGAACAGCCCCAGGCGAAGGATAAAGAGGCCGATCAGCCTGAATCCCCGGGCAGTAAGGATAAAACCAACCAGCCTAAGGTTGATGCTCCCGGAAACGAGCAGCTAGCTAATGTAGAAAACAATGAAGCTGGCGCCGGCGGGGAAAAAGCAGCAGAGAAGAAAACATTTAAGGCTGAGACTACCGGTGAATTTATGAACGAACTGGCTTCTTCCAGTCCGTCAGACTTTATACAGGGCATGCAACAGGCGCCGCAATTGGTGCCGGGCATTGAAGGCAAGGAGAAAGAAACCCTCAAGGAAAACCTGCCTGAAATAGATAAGCCGACCGGACTGCCTGCCAAAGATGAGGCAGGTAAGAAAAAGGAGAAAGAGAAAGCCGATGCCAAAGAGGGTAAAAAACCTGAACTCAAAACCAAGGGAGAAGCAAAAGCTGTTGATGTCAATACACAGCATGAAGTGCCTAAAAATGCTGTAATTAGTGAAGCCAACAAAGCCAATTTAAAAGGCAAGGAAGGTAAAGCCGATCCTGAGGAGGCCAAGGCAGAGATCAGAAAGCTGCCGGGCAACGACAAAGGGGTGAATACCAATCCCGGCAAGGCACCCAAGGTTAAGCTCACCGAGGAAGCCAACCCTGCCCAGAATACCGAAAATAAAGATAAAGCAGATGAGTCGGTAAACACCGAACTCGCAGCCAATCAGAAGCAGACCAAAAATGACTTTGGTGAGCATGATATATTCCCGGAAATAGCCCCTGAAAAACTCAGCCCGAATGTTGAGCTTCAGGATGTACCTGCTTTGGAAAATCAAGGCCTGGAAGCTATACCAGAAATGGATGCCGAGACACTGGCAGCGTTCAATGCCCAGGCCAAACAGCAGATGGACGAAAAGCTTGGGGCTGAGAAGCAGAAGCAGGAGGAGGCCTATAAAAAGATGGAGGTTGACTCCGATAAGGCCAGAAAAGACAATGAAAAGCGAATTGAAGAAGAAACTGCAAGCGTAAAAGCCCGTCAGGAAGGTGAGCAGCAGAAAGCCCAGGCCGAGGTGGGTAAACAGCGTACGGCATGGCAGGCAGAAAATGAGAAGATCACGGCCGACTATACCAAAGATGCTGCAGCTGAGAAAGCTTCTGTGGAGGAAAAGATCGATAGTGAAGTCAGTGGTGCCAATGAGAAAGTGGAGCAGGAATTCAAAACTGCTCAGGCCAAGGCCGATGCGAAGCAAGCGGAAGCTGACAGAGACGCTCAAAGTGAGAAAGATGCCGCAGAGAACAAAGATAAGAGCTTCTGGGATCGCGCTGTTGATGCCGTATCGAGTTTTATAGATAAGGTCAAAAAAGCTATTAACAAAATATTTGATGCCCTGCGGGCATTTGTGAAGCAAGTCATTGAAGCCGCTAAGAAGCTGGCCAAGTCCATTATAGAGTTGGCAAGAAAAGCCGTAGTGGTGCTGATCAAGTTTTACGCAGAAGTATTAAAGAAGCTGGTGAGCGTGGTGCTTTTCGCCTTCCCTAAACTGGCGAAGAAATTCAACGCCCTGATAGATAAAGCGGTAGACCTGGCTGTGAAAGCGGTGAATAAGCTGGCTGATGTACTTAAAAAGGCAGTGTGTGCATTGCTGGATATCCTTGGTGCTACGCTGGATGCCGTTCTGGCAGCGTACCAGCAGGTATTCAATATGGTGATGAGCGCCATTGAGATGATTGCCGTTGGCCTACTCAGGATCATGGAGGGCATAGCCAATCTGGTGTCTTCCGCCAAGTTGTCCCCGGGGCATTTCTTTGGACAGATGTCGGAAGAGCTGCTCGGGCAGGATGTAACGCAGCCTCTTGAAAACGAATATCCGCAGGTAACGGAGAATACCTCAGAGGCTATAACTTCGGATGCTGCTCCTGATATGGAGCAGCGGGATGCCGAGACCCTGGATAAGCAGACTTCATATAGTCCGGATCAGGTGGAAGTTGATCAAGTGTTGACAAATGCTCAGCTACATCCTGAGTTGATGAGCAAGCTGGTAACATTGGGGGACGGGGCGAGTATAGAATTTGGTGAGTCGGACGACAAAGAACATAGCATGGAAGCTGTGAAACGTGATGCTGTAGAGGCAGAGCGTGAGCTTGCTGCACAGGGGCCTGAGGAGAAAGCACCGGAACCTGCGGCTGCAACGGCGGTTACAGGTAAAACTGCCCAGCCAACAGGTCAGGCAATGGTTGGTCCGTTCAACTCGCCTATGGAGCGTGCAGCCTATGTTATAGGTACTATGAAGGATGCAGTGGTGAAATGGTTTAGCGAGAATAAAGTAGCCATTATAGCCGGTATAATAGCCGGTATCGGAGGTGTGATACTGGCGAATATACTCACAGGCGGAGCCATCATGGCCGCTCTGCCGCTATTGATGCAGATCATAGGAGCATACTTTGCCGCCGAGGGTATATATCAGGCTGCTAAACATTTTGGAGGCTATTTAGGTGCTGCATGGCCCGGTAACCTTATAGAAGGAGCAACCAAGCTGGCCCGTGGTCTGGCCGTTATTACCATAGAGCTGATATTCGCGCTGCTGTTTGGAGGCAAGGCCGCCTTAAAAGGAGCCAAAACAGCCATTAAAACCGTATCGAAGCAAGGTATAAAAGGTGCCACTAAAGCAGGAGTGAAAGCCACAAAAGCAGGCATTCAGAAGTCAGTGAAAAGTACGGTAAAAGCGACTAAAGATTTAGCTAAAGTAGGAAAGCAGGGAGCTAGGGCTGTAGCCAAAAATGGAAGAATAGTTATAAAAGGGGTGAGGAAAGGCTTTGCTAAAGGAGCGAAGTCACTTGATGAACTGGGGCAGCGTTTAAGTAAGGCTTTCCGCTTCAAGAGGTTTAAGTTGGAAGTAAGGAAAACCAGATGGAGAATATTAGGTGAGATAAACCCTTATGTAGTAATTATGGAAGGAGATTTGGATGGTATGCTACACAAGGTGGATGACAAAGTAGTAAAAGGGAAAAAATATGGTGATGACGTAGAGGTGCTTATTGACGGTAAAAAGGTGAAAACGAAGTATGTTTCAGATAAAAATACTTTGCACCCAACTGATGAAGATTATGTGAAGTTTTGGGAGAGGTCAGTTGGAGGTAAAGATGGTGCAAAAGGGAATACTTTACATCATTTGTATGAAAAAGCTAAGGCACCTAAATATGCCCCTAAACATTTTAATCCAGAATTTATACATTCGCCAAGGCATATGAGGCCGGTACCTAGTGGAATTAAGAATAGTGTAGTTCATTTAAAACATATACGTTTAGTTTGGAATCGTTTCTACAACAGGATGGACGATTTAATTAAAACCTCTACAGGACAAATTGATGAGGTAAAAATTGTGAATGCATTTAGTAAATACATGAAGTTTACTGATGATTTCATCGAGCAAATGTTAAAGAAAGCAGATGATTTAGAAAAAGCTGGTTTTAAGGGTGCTAAGCTTAAGAAAAAACTTAATGAAGAGTCACTTAAATGGCTTGATTCTAATGGCTTTGAGAAGATATTGAAGGATTCAATTGATTTAGTAAAATAATGAAAAAAAAGAAAATCTATGTGTTATTAAGTGCTTCCACACCTGGACAAATGGGTGGGGCAACAGAAATTGAAGTAACAAATTGTGAAAAATGTGGACGAAGATTAAATGAAAATTTAAAACAGTTAGGTTATGAGTTTGATTTCTGGTCAGGAGAGGATTTTATTCATTTAACACCTTATTATATTGTAAGTGAACGTCTAAAAATGGCATTAGAGGTCGAAAATCTGACCGGATATAGTACAAAAAAAGTAGTAGTTGACACTGAAGAGTATTTTGAAATAGATGAGGACGCTTATAGTAAGACTTTACCAGATTTCTATTATTTGGATATTCAAGGGCAGGCTAAAGAAGAGCCTGTTTGGTATACCGTAGAAAAATACGATGAATGTGATATGTGCGCAGGAGAGGTTTCTACCTATATTCCTGAGATCTTAGATAAGATCGATAGAGTCGTTTTGTTTAAAAAGAAAGAAGATTTGTTGGCAATTCCAAAAAGAAAAATCTACTATGATTCTTGGCAAGGACAAGATGTGTTTTTTGCAGATAATGAGAAAAGACGAGAACCTATAATAACGGAAGACTTTCTGAGGGTATTAAAAAAAGTAAATAAAGACTTTATGGATGAAGTGATAGTTTTAGAAGCTGAGTGGATATAAAGTCTGTAAGGGGGATGTTTTAGTAATGTTATTGGCCTAAAGGGAAGACAGATAAAGTTTTCCTTTTTTTATTTGGTACGAAAAGGCTTTGCCAAAGGCGCCAAAACTTTCGACGACCTTGGCCAGAGACTATCCAAAAAGCTCCGATTTAAGAAGTTTAGAATGCGCATTGAGAAGCGCAGGTTTAAGTTGGAGGGAGAGGTTAATCCCTGGGTTTTGTTGGCTAGTGGGGATATAACTCATGTTGATGATGCAGATGCTGTAGGTAAAAAGGCGGGGGATAAAATTACCGTGGCTGGAGCTAAAGCAACGGTTCTATCCGAACAACAGGCAAAAGCTTTATTTAAACAACAGGGTAAGGATCTAGTAGATAATCCTATCAAAAAAGTAAACAGAAGAAAAACACTGGAGACCGACGCTGTGTATAAAACGGGAGAGTTTGGCTATGTCGGACATACGGATGCTTTAGGTAGAATGACCAAAGTGGAGACCCCAAGCCTAAAAGTCAGCAATGCCCCAAGGAAAAGTCATTACAAGAAGACCCCTGGTAAGCAATCAGGAGATCATGCAGGGCACATTTTTGGTGATAGATTTGGAGGTTCAAGGGATTTAGATAACCTAGTATCTCAAACCAGCGATGTGAACCTAAGTAAGTTCAAAAAAATTGAAAACCAATGGGCTGAAGCTATATCATCAGGAAAAAAGGTGGAAGTAACAGTAGACATCGGCTATTCAGGAAATAATGTAAGACCAACTAATTTTACTGTTAGGTGGAAAATTGATGGCAAGCCATTTAGGCAAAGAATAAACAATTAGATTAAAGCAATGGAAATATTAGAATTTGATAAAAAGTTTCAAGAATTATTTACATCCATGGTGGAAGCATCCTTTGGGTATGTGGATCACAATAAGGAAGAAGTAGATAGAATCTATATTTATGCTTCCTGTGAAGAACTGGATACATTTTTCAATGTGTTTTATAGAATT
>NZ_SMLW01000152.1 GCF_009711405.1 Fulvivirga kasyanovii
GTGTGAGTTATTGATGATTTGAAAGTCTGCCCCTCAAAAGGAGACCAGCCACACTTGGCCAAAATGTTGCCCTTATCCACCACCCATGGACGGTTAGTGTCAACCACGGCAATGTCTGCATAGTATCCTTCCCTTAAAAAGCCCCTTTTTTCAACATTGAACAATATAGCTGGATTGTGGCACATTTTCTCAACGACCTGCTCCAGTGTGATCTTTCCCTGATGGTAAAACTCCAGCATGGCAGGTAAACTATGCTGTATGAGTGGACCTCCGGAAGGAGCCTTAAAATAGGTGCTGCTCTTTTCCTCAAGCGTATGTGGGGCATGGTCTGTTGCTACTACATCTATACGTCCATCGATCACCGCTTTCAATATAGCCTCCTGGTCTGTCTTTGTTTTTACCGCCGGGTTCCACTTGATCAATGTGCCTTTGCTGGCATAGTCTGCGTCATTAAACCACATGTGATGTATACAGGCTTCTGCTGTTATTTTTTTCTCACTTAAAGGCAGCGTGTTGTCAAAAAGGGATAATTCTTTAGCAGTTGATATATGGAGGATGTGAAGTTGTGCTCCATATTTTTTTGCGAGCGCCACAGCCATCGATGAAGATTTATAACAGGCTTCTTCACTGCGTATAAGGGGATGACATTGAATTGGCACTTCTTCACCATACTTTTCCTTATATATTTCTGTATTCCTGCGAATGGTAGCCTCATCTTCACAATGCGTTGCTATGAGCATATCTACCTTTGAAAAAATATTTTCCAGCGTTTTTTCATTATCCACGAGCATATTCCCTGTAGAGGAGCCCATGAAAACTTTTACGCCACATACTTTGTCCTTCGGTGTTTTTAGTACTTCATCAATATTATCGTTGCTGGCTCCCATAAAAAATGAATAATTGGCAAGAGATGTGTTTTTGCCTATTTCATATTTTTGCTCCAGCAGCTCCTGGGTGAGGGCATTGGGTACAGTGTTGGGCATTTCCATAAAGGATGTAACCCCTCCGGCCACTGCAGCGCGGGATTCGGTATATATATTTGCCTTATGGGTCAGGCCTGGCTCTCTGAAATGTACCTGGTCATCAATAACTCCCGGCAGCACATATGCACCCTTCGCGTCAATTACTTTATCCGCCTCTGAGGCACTTATCTCTCCGGCTATCTTGTGTATAAATTCTCCTTTAATAAGAATATCAGAAGAAAAGGTCTTACCTTCATTGATTAATTGGGCATTTGTAATTAATATCGATTTCATGCGTGTCTAATATTTTCGATAGATATGTGCTGAATATTGCAGGTATTTAACATACAA
>NZ_SMLW01000432.1 GCF_009711405.1 Fulvivirga kasyanovii
ACTAACATGCCATTAACAGCTTTAACTGGTTCACTGGGGGTGAAACGAGCTGCCCATTTATTGCGCAGGGCCACCTTTGGAGCATCGAAGCAGCAAATCGATTATTTTGCCAATCTAACCGCATCTCAAGCCGTAGCACAGCTTTTTGCTACTGATTTACCTGACCCAACATTGCCCATCGATCCTGCCACAGGACAGGAGTGGGTGGAGAGTGGTGTTGTGGAAGGGGCCAATAGCGGGGACGATGAACTGAGGGCTTATTTCAAAGCCTGGTTTATCGGACAGATGATGAGCACTGATATTGCTGACAGCCACGAACTGGCTTATGCTCTGAGAGAGAAAATCACGCTGTTCCTTCATACACATTTTACTACGATGGAGGAAAAAGTAGATGACAGCCGCGCCCTTTATTTTCAAAATGCACTTTTCAGGCTTTTTGCTTTCGACAAAGAGGATGAAAATGTGGTGATAGTCGATGAAGATACCGGAAACTCTCAGAACGAAATAGCTCCGCGAAACTTCAAAGAACTAACAAAGAAAATTTGTATTGACAATGCCATGCTCATATTTCTGGATGGCCGCCAGAATGTAAAAGGCAGTGTAAATGAGAATTTTGCCCGCGAGATGTTTGAACTCTACACCATTGGCCGGGGGCTTGAGGCCCGTGTAAATGGTATGACACCTCCAGGGCCGGATGATTATTTCACATTTACGGAACAGGATGTACAGGCTGCTGCAAAAGTTCTTTCAGGATTTGACCGCGATAAAGATTTTGAGACTATCGATCAGTATACGGGCATCCCGAGAGGGCGGATCAGAGGTGGCGTAATTGCTACTCAGCATGCTGAGGGTGTAAAACAATTCAGTGACTACTTTTCCGGTTTTAATGATGGAAAAGTGACTCCTGATCCAACCCTTTTCCAGACCGGGCCTACGGAAGAAAGTGCTATTGATGAGATCAGCCAACTTATAGATATGATCTACAGCAGAGAAGAGACCGCACGACATATTTGCCGTAAGCTGTACCGCTTCTTTGTTTATTATGATATTGATGAAACGCTGGATGATGATGTAATTGCCCAGATGGCAGCTACATTTACTGCCAATGACTTCAAAATACAGCCTGTACTGGAGGAGCTATTCCAAAGTGAGCATTTCTATGATAATGTATCCGGTGTTGAGGATGACAAATTCGGTGGTATTATTAAATCACCACTTGACCTTATCCTGGGTACACTTAAGTTTCTGGAGATAGAGCTTCCTTCATACCAAAACGACCTTGAGAACTTCTACATGATGACAGGGAGTCTACTGGATCTGATGGGACGCCAGGGAATGACCTTTTACGAACCTTATGAAGTTGCAGGTTATGTAGCATACCACCAGTTTCCTGTTTATAACAGAAACTGGATATCCACCAACTACCTTACTCAGCGGTATGACTATATCAGGCAGTTGATGAACCAAAATGAAAACCTGCCGACGTTTGATATCCTGGAATTTGTAAAACTAAACTTCAACGCCCAGGCAACAGATGCCAAACAATTCATAACCACGCTCGCCCCTTATATTTTTCCTTTTGCGGAAAACCTTGACTATGAGGTAGATGGCGGCGACCTGACCAAAGAGCGCATCAGATACTTTTTACAGGTATTTATACAATTTGATGACTATCAGAATACTGCAGCCGTTAACCAGGCCAACTCGGACTGGGGTAGCTTGTATGCTGATCCGTCTAAGTACCTGGAAGCCGGTGAATACCTGAGAAGGCTTTTTAACGCAATGATGCAGTCTCCTGAATACCAACTATTTTAAACCATGAAAAGAAGAAAATTTCTAAAACAGCTCCCCATGCTGGCCGGTGCTTCGCTGGCTCTGAACAACATACCTATTCGGGTCATGGGTGAGTCGAGCCATTTCTTAAGACTGGCAGACCAAAGCAATAGTGACCGCGTAATGGTAATTATTCAGCTTCATGGAGGAAACGATGGTCTGAATTCCGTTATTCCGGTAGAGCAATATGACCTGTATTACAGCAGAAGAGCGAACATTGCCATTCCTGCAAAGAATAGTGTAAGAAGATATATACCTCTTGACTCCACGTTACCCTCCGCAGACCAGGTGGGTTTACACCCGGATATGATCGGGGCCAAAGACCTGTATGACCGGGGCCGGATGGCGATTGTTCAGGGTGTCTCCTACCCTAACAATAACGGTTCTCACTTCCGGGGCCGGGACATTTGGCACATGGGCGGAGGCTTTGATGATTATTACTCATCAGGCTGGGTAGGCAGGTATCTGCAAAATAATTATCTTCCCAAGGTTTATCCGGATGACTTCCCTAACTCGGACATGCCAGATCCATTGGCTATAGAGGTAGGCAGCGACGTATCTTTGATGTTCCACCAGCATGGCAATATACCGACCTCCATTTCAATACCCGGAGGCCCGCAGGGGTTTGCAGACCTGGTAGAAAGCCTTGAAGGTTTTGAAGATAAACTCATTGACCCGCGAGGCAAACCTCCTGTTGGCCTGGATAATTCTCCTTACGGCAAGGAGCTTAACTGGATCCTTGGCCTCGAGGATAAATCAGAAGATTATGCGGCAAGGCTCCTGGAGGTATGGAATAATGCCAGCGCCACATCAGTGACCTATCCGGAGATCTACCCTTTCAATGCTCCTTCGGGCAGCCTTACCAACAGACTGACTCCTCAGTTACAGGTGGTGGCCAGGCTCATTGCAGGTGGTGCCAAAACAAAAGTTTACCTCGTAAGAATCGGAGGTTTTGATACACATGCCGATCAGGTTGAGAGTTATGACCCTACTATGGGGCTACACGCTGCTCTGATGTACCACATCTCTTCGGCCATGAAGGCTTTCCAGACCGACCTCAGATCGAGGGGTATTGAGGATCGCGTATTATCGCTTACCACTTCAGAATTTGGCAGAAGGATTGATTCTAACGGTAGCTTCGGGACTGACCATGGCAAGGGTGGACCTATGTTTATCTTCGGAAAGCATGTTAAGCCAGGTGTGCTGGGTACAAACCATGACTTGTCTACAGGAAGAGGCAATATTGATATGCAGCATGACTACAGGCAGGTGTATGCCACCTTGTTGAAAGACTGGATGCAGGTGGATGAGGATGTGGTCAATAATGACATATTCTTCGGAAACTTTATCGATGGCCCTAAAGAAGACGGAACTGGCAACTATGAGCCTTTGCAATTAATTTCGGATGAAGTAACAGGAACCGAGGCCTTCTTTAAAGACCGCTTCAGGCTTAATGATGCCTATCCGAATCCGGCCTCCGGATCAACCCATATTTCTTTTTACATCAATACCGAAAACCAGGTAAACATTAAACTTATTGACCAAAAAGGACAATTGGTGAAATGGCTGATGCAGGAAAGGAAAGGCCCGGGTGAGCATAAGTTTAAGGCTAACCTTGCCGGAATCAAACCCGGAATCTATTTTTACCAGATAGAGTCGGGATTACTAAAAGACACTAAAAAACTGATTATAAGAGAGTAATAAGTCAAATGAAAAACCTAACCGCTCTGATTTTGAGTGCTGTCCTGATCCTGGGATATCAGGCTACAGAGGCTCAAAGTAAAAGAAAAAGAGACAAAATGTATCCCGCTTACAGTACGCCCAAGCCCAATAAGGGTGACCGCTTTTTGCAAACGCAGTGGTGGCTGGGCTTCAGGGCCGGGGCAAGCCTTACGGAAGCCAACCCTATAAGACGTTTTTCAGGTTTCAGCCCTATCAATTATGACCAGGAGCTTACCGAGAAAACTTACAGTGGCTTTGAGCTGCCCGGTGGCCATGCAGGAATTGAGATCACCTTTTATCACAGAGGGTTTTCTTTTAGTCTGCAACCCAACTATCGCAGGCAAAGGTTTTCTTACTATAACGAGTTTACCTGGGACGATGCTGAAAACGGTGATAACCAGCTTGATTTGAAGTATGACCAGGACCATCAACTGGATTATATTGAAATACCTTTTTTCGTCAAATATGACCTTACCAGAGGCAATCTGAGGCCTTTCATTCAAATTGGCGGCTACTATGCCAGATTGGCCAACGCGAACAAGGCAGTGGAAATTACAGGAACTGATTATGCATCAGGAGACGCCGGCCCTTTTAATACTGAAAATGTAGTAATAGGTGCCAAAGACCTCTTCATCAAAAC
Source organism: Fulvivirga kasyanovii (assembly GCF_009711405.1). GTDB lineage: Bacteria > Bacteroidota > Bacteroidia > Cytophagales > Cyclobacteriaceae > Fulvivirga > Fulvivirga kasyanovii. The sequence goes on from NZ_SMLW01000432.1 coordinate 4,196, forward strand.
TTCGGTTGGAGTAGCCGGCGGTGTGGGTGTAAGTTACGACTTCTGGAATATGAGGCTGGTACTGGATGCTACATATCGCTATGGTATGAATAACATTACTAATGCCAAAAACAGGTATTCGAAAAACGAGCTGGCAGGGATTGGGGATGCGCTTGATGATGTTGAAATGCGAAACATCTCATTCGGCCTCGGCTTCCTGTTCCCTCTGAGGTTTATCAACAAACAGTTTGATGCAAATTAATCTTTCACCAACCATGAAGAATAAACTCAATGCATATATAGCCTTCATTTTAATAATGACGGCACTCCTTTCATCATGCGATATTTCTGATAATGAGATCGCGCCTGATGCTTCATTTTTCAGGATTTATGACAATGACCTGTTTCAGGCATCTTTTATTCCAATAGATGTAAAACAGACCGGTGACGGCGGCTATCTGATTTTAGGAGCCACAAGGCTGGATGATTCTGATTTTCTGGGTGTATACCTTTTAAAGGCGGATGAAAACGGACAATTTGTTTCCGAACAAAACCTTTCCTCTCAGTTTGTACATCCGGTCAACAGTCTGATAGAGTTCGAAGACAAATTCTATTTTGTGGCCATGGAAGCCACCAGCCTCCAGGCTCATTTATTCACTTTAAACAGTGCAGGCCAATTGACAGACACTGCTGCCATTGGTGGTAATGTGTACTATCCTTTATACGCTGCTGCTGATGAAAACAGTATCATACTCCACAGCTATGATAATGGTGATAAACGATCAGTGCTATCACTGGTCAGCACTTTGGGACAGGTGATGAACCAAATTGACTTTAGCATTGGCGCCGGGGATGAAGTGGAAGCGCCTATTATTGAACACTTTACCAGAACAGGCAGGCAACTTCCCTTCTCAGCAGGTAAAATGGACAACGGCTTGTACTTTTTCAATGGCTTTTACAACTACACCATGTCGCTGGTATTCACTAATTTCTCCAGTGAAGACCCCAATGGCGTTACGCAGGGCCAGCATGATAATGGAGGGATAAGCGCTGTTTCGCACATAGCGGGAAATAACTTTGCTATTGCCAGGTTCAATTACGGTGATAATTATATTCTACCAAAAGTAGAGCTTAATGTAACCGGAACCACCTCATCTTTTGATCTTGCAGGAAATTCGTTTCCTGAGCTTGTTCCTGACGCACCTGTAGTGGTGAAGAAAATGAGCATTGATGGCAAGGATATATCTTTATATGGCAGTCATACCAAAGCGGGTAAGATCATTTTAATGGCGTATGGTGCCAGTTCGGGTGAACTTTTGGGCACAAAACATCTTGGCTACGCCAACCCGTTTGAAATTGCAGGCTTTAATGCAACGGAAGACAATGGACTCATAGTAGCGGGCGCTACGTCTGTGGCAGACCGGTTTACGCGTATTTGCCTTTTTAAGTTAACTGAGGACGAGCTTGTTGAGCTTGTAAACTAATTCAATACAGGAAGGCCCTCAACCGGGAGCCTTCCTGTATTTCTTACCATCTCCTTATTTCTATATTCTTATGGAAACCTGTCTTAAGCTCGTTGAAAGGTAAAAAGACGTTTAAAATACCACTTTCAAAAGAAGCAGATATGTTTCTAAAATCTATTTCCGGAGACAATGGACATGTAGCCACTACATGGGGAACCATTATCGGTGAGTCATTCCTGCCTGCAAACTCCAGATTGTGATACACCATCAGGTTCTTATCAATAATCTCCACCTTTACCTTTTCTACATTTACTCCGGGAATGCGGGCCTTTATTAAATAGTGATCAGATTTCTTTTCAAGCTTCACCTGCGGCTCACTGATGCCACCGTTAAGAGTATTGACAATGTCTGCTGTCTGTAGTACTCTCCTAACCCATTTCTTATCTTTATCATATTTCATAAAAATCTCCTTTCCATTTGGTGTTATAACAACAACCATCATACCATTATCCGGGCTTATCTTCTCGCATGCCATAATGACTGATCGAGAGAAAATCAATAGACAGAGTGGCAGAGCCAGGTGCTTGAAAAGTGAGTTTAAGAAGCGAGTTGAATACAGATAATAGGAGTGATTGACGTGAATAGGCCATGTCAGTACGAACTACTCCGCTGAGAATTATTGAGCAATTCTTTGACACCCTTTCAGGCCTGGACTGCTTACTACTTTTTAACAAAAGGCTGCACCTTTTGCTGATAGATTGCGCCCCTTTCAGGGTTACGTGGAAGTTGGTTATGACTTCCTTCAGATGGCTAAAAATGCATTTTTATAAGTGGGATGGTATCAACTAAACCTCTTGTGAGTATTACCCCTCGCGTGACGGATTATCAGTTGCCCGTTCACGGAGCTACTGAATATAGTTTCTCAAACGAGATGGTAAATTAACTAAACTTCTGGTTAGCGGCATTACCTTCTGCCTGCATTGCCGAACAGCTAAGCTTTACCAAACTTTTGGAAGTTTAGTAAAGCCGGGGTTTAGTACTGTCGGTAAGCTTTTATGGCTGGGTATTGTGCCATTGAAAGTTTAATCAGAATAGCTCCTTGGCTATATTCAATACTGAATTTGATTTGCCCATCGAATAGTAATGCAATACTGGGACTCCGAATTTCACCAGTTCTTTTGACTGTTTTATAGTCCACTCTATGCCTACCTGACGTACTTGCTTGTCATCTTTGCATTTTTCTACGGCATCTGCCAGTTCTTCGGGTAGATCGATATAGAAAATCCTTGGTAGTACATTTAACTGTCTCTTGGTAGTGAGTGGTTTTAATCCCGGAATAATAGGAACATTGATACCCATTTCCCTGCATTTTTTCACAAACTCAAAGTACTTCTTGTTATCAAAAAACATCTGTGTAACAATATAGTCAGCCCCCATGTCTACCTTCATTTTGAGGTATTTCATGTCTGTTTTGAGATTCGGAGCAGCGAAGTGCTTTTCGGGATAACCGGCCACACCAATACAGAAATCGGTAGGATTGGCATTTAGCAAGTCTTCATCAAGGTATTTCCCTTTGTTCATATCCACGACCTGACCTAACAGATCTGAGGCATATTTATGCCCACCGTTTTCAGCCACAAATACAGATTCTGTCTTTATGGCATCTCCCTGTAGCAGTAACACATTGTCTATACCCAAAAAGTTAAGGTCGATGAGGGCATTCTCTGTTTCTTCCTTGTTGAATCCTCCGCATATGATGTGTGGAACGGTATCTACATTGTATTTATTCTTGATGGCTGCGCATATACCAACGGTACCGGGACGCTTTCTGATAGATTTTTTCTCGAGCAGACCGTTTTCCCTTTTCTTGTAAACGAATTCCTCTCTGTGGTACGTCACATCAATAAAGGGAGGGTTAAACTCCATAAGGGGATCAATATGATTGTAAAGGTTATCAATATTCTCCCCTTTTAACGGAGGCAGTATTTCAAATGAAAAAAGTGTTTTTTTTGCGTTCGAAAGATGTTCTGTTATCTTCATATTCGTTCTGGGATATTCCGGCAATGCGGAAACTGTAAAATTTTTTTAAATCATACTGTTTTAATAGGCGAGGTTTGGCCCAAGCCATTTCTCAATTTGTTCGGTTGACATGCCTTTTCTTTGCGCGTAATCCTCCACCTGGTCTTTTTCAATTTTGCCCAACCCGAAGTACTTTGATTCGGGATGAGAAAAATAGAACCCGCTTACAGCAGCAGCCGGGTACATAGCATAAGAATCGGTAAGGGAGATTGCCGTATTTTTTTCTACCTGCAACAGGTCGAACAGCAATGGCTTTTCCGTATGGTCAGGGCATGCGGGATAACCTGGCGCAGGCCTGATACCGGCATATTTTTCTTTAATAAGTTCTTCGTTTGAAAGATTTTCTTCTGATGCATACCCCCAAAGGTCGGTTCTTATTTTGGCATGCATAAGCTCGGCAAAAGCTTCGGCAAGCCGGTCAGCTATGGCCTTGACCATGATCTCGTTATAGTCGTCATGGGCCTTTTTGTATTTTTCAATAAGCGGCTCTATACCAATACCTGTAGTAACGGCAAAGCCTCCGATATAATCCGTGATGCCTGCATCTTCCGGAGCCACAAAATCGGCCAGGCACAAATTAGGTATTCCTTTACCTTTTTTGCCCTGCTGTCTTAAAAAATGGAACGTTTCCACATGCTCACCCTCAGCAAAAACCTTCACATCATCCCCTACTCTTTTGGCTTCATAAAGGCCGATAACACCATTGGCATGGAGCAGGTTACCTGCTATGATCTCATCGAGCAACTGATTCGCATCATCATATAATTTTCTGGCCTCGGTTCCAATGACTTTGTCTTCAAATATTTTGGGGAACTTGCCCTTTAGCATCCAGGTCTGGAAAAACGGGGTCCAGTCTATGAACTTTCTGATCTCTTCCAGCGGATAGTCATTAAACACTTTATTGCCCAGCACTTTGGGTTTAACCGGCTGATATGCAGACCAGTCTATCGGTGTCTGGTTTGCCCGGGCTTCATCCAGGCTGATATAGGTTTTGTCGGATTTGCGTGAGGCGTGTCCTTCCCTCAACTCCTTATACTCCTGCTTGATCTTTTTATGAAAGGCCTCCCTTGTATTTTTACTGATCAATTCCCCTACCACAGGTACACTGCGTGAGGCATCGAGAACATGAACTACAGAGCCGCTGTAATTTTCATCTATCTTTACCGCTGTATGTACCCTTGAGGTTGTAGCTCCGCCAATAAGTAATGGAAGTTTCAGATTTTTCTTCTCCATTTCCTGAGCTACATACACCATTTCATCCAAAGATGGTGTGATCAGGCCGCTGAGGCCAATAGCGACTACATTTTCTTTTATGGCGGTTTCGAGGATCTTCTCAGCAGGCACCATAACTCCCAGGTCTACGATCTGGTAGTTATTACAAGCCAAAACCACTCCTACGATATTCTTTCCGATATCGTGGACGTCACCTTTTACGGTGGCCAGTAATATCTTGGCGGCAGATTCCGTGGATTTGTTTCGCCGCTTCTCCTCTTCCATAAACGGCTCGAGATAGGCCACTGCTTTTTTCATAACACGGGCACTCTTTACCACCTGAGGCAGGAACATCTTGCCGGAACCAAACAGGTCTCCCACGATATTCATTCCGTCCATCAACGGCCCTTCTATTACCTGTAGTGGTGTTCCGTATTTGACTCTGGCTTCTTCAGTATCGGCATCTATGAATTCAATAATTCCCTTTACCAAAGCATGTGATATACGCTCTTCAACAGTACCCTGTCTCCAGGCATCGTCGCGCTGTTTCTTCTTCGCTCCACCTTTTACTTTTTCCGCAAAATCAAGAAGCCTTTCGGTCGCATCATCACGCCTGTCCAGCAATACGTCTTCGACATACTCCAGAAGATCTTTGGGAATTTCATCGTACACCTCAAGCATAGTTGGGTTCACAATGCCCATATCCATACCGTTTTTAATGGCATGATACAAGAAGGCAGAATGCATAGCCTCGCGAACTGCATTATTTCCCCTGAAAGAAAAAGAAACGTTGCTCACACCACCACTCACATGTACCCCAGGGAGATTTTCCCTGATCCATTTGGTAGCATTGAAGAAGTCCAGTGCATTCTTCCGGTGCTCTTCCATACCGGTAGCCACGGGGAAAATGTTGGGGTCAAAAATAATATCCTGCGGAGGGAATTTAACCTTGTTGACGAGGATGTCGTATGAGCGTTTACAGATATCAATTCGTCGCTGATAGTTATCAGCCTGGCCGTCTTCATCAAAAGCCATCACCACTACGGCGGCTCCATACTGTTTGATCTTTTTGGCCTGTTTTATAAACTCATCCTCCCCGCCCTTCAGACTTATGGAATTAACGATTCCTTTACCCTGAATGCACTTGAGACCTGCCTCAATAATATGCCATTTAGAGGAATCGATCATGATCGGAATTTTGGATATTTCCGGTTCTGATGCTATCAGGTTGAGGAATTTGGTCATGGCCTCTTCCC
>NZ_SMLW01000089.1 GCF_009711405.1 Fulvivirga kasyanovii
TTCCAAAGCATAGGTGCCGACATTTGTGGGCGCAGTACCTGAGCCGTCATAAGTGAAATCAACTGATAAGCCGATTGGGGTAGTTGTGGCCGTTGCAGATTGTGGTGAACCGTTATATACCACACTCGTAGTGCCTAAAGTAACGGTTGCCGTGGCTTTATCAATGATTAATATAAACGATTGGACATCACTATTTGAAGGGAGAAGGACTTCCCTTACTGTCAACTCAACAGGAAAGCTTCCGGTCTCAGTGGGAGTACCTTCCATAACTGCTGTTCCATCACCATTATCTGTTAAGGTAATACCGCCTGGCAATACTCCGTCGGTCAACAATATCTCCCGGCTAACCGCTATCTGACCGCTTGTAGTAATATTATAGGTATATAAGGCATCGAAAGTGCCCGTTTCAACCGGCGTACTTGTAAAAGCCGGAGATTGAGCCCATGCAGAAAATGACAGGCAACAATACACTGCCACCATGAGCAAAACTCTTATAATTGTATTCAAATTGCCCAAATTCTTTGTAAATTACTGTTTTTCAATAACAAATTTAAATAAATATTACACCTATTTTATCTTTGATGCATAACA
>NZ_SMLW01000266.1 GCF_009711405.1 Fulvivirga kasyanovii
TGCTCACCGGAAAATCTGACTCTCTTTGAGGCAGTTGCCCGGAAAAATTACACCCTGAAAAACCCTCTCAAGCAACACCACCGAAGCCATGTATACCACATTGAGGTCAACGGTAAGGACTATGTATTAAAAATCCCTCTGGAGAAGAACAAAAGGTGGTGGATCAGGTTCACCACACTGTTTCGCGATGGCGAAGCTTTTAAAAATATTAAAGGTATGCTCAAGTATGAAGAACTGGGACTGCATACTACAAAGCCCGTACTGGCCGCAGAAAAACGTGAGTCAGGGATGGTAACAGACTCATGGCTGCTATATGAATACCTGGACGGCGAGCCTTGCCTTGACCATGAAGAATATTATCCTTTGGTTATAGACGAATTAAAACTGATCCACCAACGCGGCTACCTGCACGGAGACCCCCAGATACGTAATTTCCTATATAAAGAAGGGAAGATCTTTGTGATCGACAGTAACCCGAAACGCATTGGCCTCACCGGCTTCTCCCGCGCCTACGAATTTGCCTACCTCAGAAAAAGCGCCCCGGGTATAGAAAAGTACTTCGGTAAGATCAACAACTGGTGGCTCTATCGCCTGGCCTTTTGGTACGACATCTATGAGCGAAAATTTGTAAGGACCCGACGAAAAATAAAGAAATTACTTCTTTTTAAGGATTAGGTATTTCCCTCCGTTATAATACTTTTCGTACAAACCATTCTCTTCAACTTTCCAGCCATTGAACCAATGAAAAACTTCACTGTCTTTCATTTCCTCATCTACCACGATGTATTCAATGTCAAGCGATGCCACTTTTTCTGTAAATTCCTCCTGAGTAAATGGCTCAGGCATGCGTTCTTCCAAGTATTCGTAGCTTTTGTAAGAGTATATGCGATAATCCAGTATGCCATTATAAACTAGCTCCCAGGGGCCAATAAGCTTCGCCCCTTTAGGGATATGCGATAGTATCTCTTCATGTTTGGCAATATGAGCTTCATTACGCTCAATGATTTTTACCGCTCTGACAAAAAACAAAACGAACTGAACCAGCAATACCAATATCATTATCCCTTTAAACACACGTTGCTTTGATTGCACCAGGGCATGCAGACCGTACCCGGTTATAAGCACCATAAAAGGAATATTGAGCATCAAATACCTCGGAGCCTTGTGACTTCCCAGCAATGCAAGGAATGTAACCTGGAAAATGGTATACAGCAGCAGCTCTCTTCTGGTATTCCATAAATGTTTGCCCTTAAAAAATAGTGTAAGAATAAACATCACGCTGATACCAGCAACCTGATCGTCCCAGAAAAATCGCTTCTGCTCGTTTACTATTCTTTCAAAAAGGGTTTGGAAAATATTTTTCTGAACGGTATCCGAAAAACTATGAGAAGGCCAGTTTTGCAAGTTATGCGCCCAAATGGCAAAGTTATCGCCCTGGGCAAGGGGTGCAAAGTAAACAAGGCAAACAGGTATAGCTACTGCTGAAAACAGAACTACTCCTTTGATCTTCCTGTAATACAACAAGGTAAAGAATCCCGAAACACAAAAGATAGCTCCGTTGAGATGGGTAAGAAAAGCCAGTCCGGCAAATAACCCGGCCAGTAAAACCTTATAAATGCCTCCGCTGTTTTTATAGGCTGTAAGAAAAAGGAAAGAGCCAAAACCAAACATCATAGCCGGCACCTCCGGCCTGTATTCAAATGCCTTAACTAATGTAAGCGGGATAATTAATATCAGCAGCAGAACCAAATAGCGCAACTCCCGACTCTCCGAAGATGTGTATTTCCACATCATAAACATGCATAGTGCTAAACAAAGCAGGTTAAACGCTTTCAAATAGTAAACAGACCATCCGAATACAGATATAATAGCACTACCTATCCATATCAAAAGCTTATGATAAACCAGAAATTCATTCTCCCAGTTAAAAATAAACGGGATGCTTTTTAGTTTAACTGTCCCCTCTTTAGCCAGCCAGTAAGCCTGCTCTCCAAACCAATTGTCGTCTGACTGTATGTATCTGTTGATTAGGGTTGCCAAAAGTGCTACAGAGGCCACTATTAGCAAGCTAAGTAAAACTTTTCTCGATAGTAAGTTTGAGTAAACCTTGTCCAGCTTATTCATTTCGCTATTTTTTCCACATTAACATTATAGAAACCCCTGCGGGCAAATGTGCTTTCTTGTTCAGAAAATATTTTTCACACTTAAACAGCTTGTAAAGAAGTCTATTCAACAAACCCGGTTTGAACTTGGCAAAGTCAGACTGAGGGGCTTCCTTACTTTTCCTCTTCAACAAATTAGATAGCCGTCTGACAAAATAAATGGGAGGAAATAAAATAGAATTGAAGTAGGAGCAATACACAGTTTTTCCGCTTGAGACAAATAGTCCTTTAAGATCTTTCTCCACATAGCGTCTGAAATGGTGATTAATCAGGTCATGATCACTCCACAGGTCCATAAATGCCGGCACTGTAACAAACACATGCCCGCCATCACAACATACCCGCTTCATTTCCGCCACAGCCAGTTTGTCGTCTTCCACATGCTCAATAACATCAAAGGCACACACCAGATCAAATTCATTGTCACCAAATGGCAAGGACAATATACTACCATGTACAACAGGAATATCCAATGTCTCTTTTACAAACTTGCAGCAATCTTCATCGTATTCAAGCGAAGTAACACTACCAAACCCTGACAGCATTTCTGTAGTTGCTCCGGTTGCAATCCCTATATTAAGTATTTTTAGCTTTTTCTTTGGGTTTATTAGTTTCTCAACCTGAGACTGCAAAATTTCCATTCGCGCCAAAAACCACCAATGCTGTCTTTCCTGAATATAGTATTCCTTAAAATATGCTTTATCCAATTTTCTCTTCCCCGTTTATAATGCGTCTGTTTACTACAAATAATGGCCTGCCCTTCGACTGATCAAAAATCCTGGCGACATACTCACCAATAACCCCCAGGCAAATCAACTGTACTCCACTGAATAATGCCAAAGCGATAATAATAGTTGTGTATCCCTCAGGGACGTTGTCATATAAAATCTTTTTTACAACCAATACAGTGATGTAGATCAAGGATAGAAGGATGGTATAAAGGCCAAGACGTGTAATGAGTTTTAATGGGATATTGCCAAAGTTGAAGATACCATCATAAGCCAGTTTGAACAGACGTTTCAGGGAATATTTCGTTTCCCCGGCAGAACGGGAATCCCTTTTATATTCAATACCAATTTGCTTATACCCTACCCACGACCTGAGCCCTCTGACAAACCTGCTTTGCTCGGGCATGTCATTGATGTGGTCGACAACCCTGCGGCTCATCATGGAAAAATCGCCGCTGTCCAATGGAATATCAGAAGTGGTCAGCATTCTTTGCATACGATAGTAGAGCCAATAACCGGTTTTTTTCCATGCTGCCTCTTTACGCGCCCTACGCACTGCATAAACCACATCATACCCCTGCTTTAGCTTTTCATAGAAATCTATTACGAGTTCAGGTGGGTCCTGAAGATCTCCATCCATAAGCATTACAGCTTCAGTTCCGCGGGCATACACCATTCCCGCTGAAATCGCTATCTGGTGCCCAAAATTCCGTGATAGAAAAACCCCATAAAAAGTCTCATCTTCCAGTGCC
>NZ_SMLW01000556.1 GCF_009711405.1 Fulvivirga kasyanovii
TGGCTTCTTTCAAAGCGCCTGAGTGCCATTTCTATCAGTTTGGTGATCAGGTTGGTAAATGAAATACCACGCTCTTTCCACATCATAGGGAACATACTGGAATTGGTAAACCCGGGAATGGTATTGATCTCATTGATGATGATGTCACCGTTTTCTTTTAAAAAGAGGTCTACTCTGGCAAAGTCTTCACACTTGAGGGCCAGGTAGCTTTTGATAGACAGCTCCTGGATCTCTTTTGCAATCTGTGTATTTACATTTGCCGGTATTTCAAGTTTCACGGCTTCAGGATCGAGGTATTTGGCTTCGTAGGTATAAAAATCATAATTCTGGCTTATCACAATCTCACCGGGCAGTGAAGCTTCGGGCTTTTCATTGCCCATCACTGCGCACTCCAATTCGCGGCCTTTTATATATTGCTCAAAAATGATGGTGCTATCAAAATTGAAAACATCAGCTACGGCGTGATTGAAACCTTCTTCAGATTTTACTTTATGGACTCCAACTGAAGAACCCAAATTGGCGGCTTTGGCCATAAAGGGCAGTCCCAGTTCATCCTTTAATCGCTGAAAAGTTATCTTTTCCTTTTCATGGTAATCAAAAGAGACATATTTGCTTACCGGTATACCGGCAGATTGCAGCAACCTTTTAGAGTATAGCTTGCTCATAGAGATGGCTGAACCCAAAACCCCGGTGCCAACAAAGGGTACATTGATAACGCGCAGAAGTCCCTGAATGCTGCCATCCTCGCCATCAGTACCATGGAGTACGGGAAACACAAGGTCAGGAACCAGCGTGCTGCCGTCGTGGCTGTTAAAAAAGCCACCTTTTTCTGCATTCAGGTTAAGCTTAAGGGAATCCTCGGAAGTGAAGTCTCCGTTAACCTCTTTCTTTAAAAACCACTCACCTTTTTGAGATATACCAATAAGTACCGGTTCGTACTTCTCCTTATCAATAAATTCAAAAACATTTTTGGCTGAGTTAATTGAGATTTGGTGCTCAACGGACTTGCCGCCAAAAAGAATGGCTACGGTTTGCTTTTTATCCATGGATCGTAATGAGATTATAACAGTTGGGCCAAATATAAAACAACTCCGGGTATCAACGTAACAGCCAAATTATTTTTGTGTAGGAAAAAGATTCGCCCACTACCTTGGCAAAGTATATACCCTGTGCCGCATGGCCATAATCAAAGGTGTACGTCTGGTTTAAAGTATTATCAAAGACTCTGTGTCCAATAACCTGCCCGCGGGAATCGTATATACCTATCTCAACGGTTTCCTTTTCAGGCAGATCAAATGAAATATTAAAAATACCTCCGGGCGCCGGATTAGGATAGATCAGGTCTCTTGTTACCTCATGTTTGGTCACAAAGGTCTGGATGTTGTCCAGGTAAATATTGCTGTCGCTGTCTTTCGTTACGATGAAGGCAATCCGCAGGTCATCTTCCTGCAGGTACTCGGCGAGGTTTACATCTATGCGCGACCAGACTGAATCTGCCCGTGGAGTGCTGGTGAAAGTACCTGTACCCAGCTCTTCACCGAACCTGCTGAAAACCTCTTCTTCATAACTGACTCCGCAATCGGTACTCACGAGAATGGTTAGGCCGTCTTTGGAACCTTTAGAGTACGAGTAAGCCAGGTCAAAAGACAGCAGGGCCTGGTCTGCGGTGGTGAAAGCCAGTGCGGGACTCACTAGCCAGCCTTCCTGCCCTGAGCCTGCCAGAAACAATGAGTTACCTCTGTCCGTTTCTTCAAGTCGCCACGATACCACATTGCCAATGTCATTGACCGCTACCCAACCCGAAGAACTAAAGTTTTCGAAATTCTCTCTGATCGGCAGCTCGTCTTTTTCATCATTCACATAAAATGCACCTGACAGGGTATTGTTGGAGGTGTTGATATCATTGGAGCCGGAAAGTTCTATATTATAAACATGCTCCCCAAGAGCAAAAGTCTGGCTGGGCAACACTACCTCAGCCGTTTGCCCCGGCTTGAATGTATCTATTGCGATTTCACTGGTGACGAGCTGACCGAAGTCAAACTGGTAATTGAGTGTGAATTGTTTTTCAATGGTGCAACCCTGGTTTTTAACCAGAACGGTTGGTGCAACTTCCTGAGGACAAACTACCTTTGACGGGCGCGAAAGGTCAATAAGCGCAAGGTCTTTTCGGTCATTGGTGTTGTTACTGTCGTTGATAGTGATATTGTCAATATAAAGGTTATTACCATAGCCGTTTCGGGCTATGAAGGCTATCCTTACATTGGAATTTCCTAAAAAGTCATCGAGGATCAGACATTCCTTTTTCCAGTCAGACAGGCCCGATGGAAAGTAGGAGCTGGAAGTTTCATTGGCCGTAGCCAATTCGCTGCCATAGCTTTCGAAGAGGGTGTAATCGTAAGACTGACCGCAGTTGGTCGATACTTTGATGATCAGGCCGTCGGCGTCTATCTGTGGGTATTGAGCGTAGGCACGGTCGAAAGAAAGTATGGCAAAAGTAACGGAAGAAAGGTCAAGGACTGGTGTTATCAGGGTGTCGTAATCCCCTTCAACCTCATAGTCGTAAAAATTGACATAAAGTGCGGTATTCTCTGAGCCTTCCCCATTAGGTACATTCGTTCTTGCTTCCCACGTCTTCTGGCCGTCAGGGTTTTGGACAGTCCACTGAGCAGGAATCTCTCCCGAAGCGAGCGTATTAAAATTCTCTTCAATAGGAATGTTTATGGATTCAGGGACCTCGACAACTGTTGTAACCTGATCATTGTCTGCATTGCCATCAGCACCGCCATTAACGGCAGTTATCTCGTAGGTAATGGTATAGTCACCGGTTATATCGAGGTTCGCCGGATCAAACTCCACCGTGTCAATTTCCAAAGGGGCGAGATTTAACACAAAAGTAGTAGCATCTACAGGCCCTCCATTGATCTGAATGGTTATTTCAGCAGAAGTAATAGTATTGCTGCCATAATTTCTTATTGCCAACGTAGGAGTGGCAGTACCTGCGCAAGCACTATACAGAGGGCTTACTACATTTCTGATGCCCAAATCATTGCTGACTGTTTCCGGTGGTATTGCGCCTTTGGAGTTTCTGAGGCTGGCGCGTCTTGGGCTATTGTCCAGGATCGTCCTCATCCGGGTTTTCTGGTCTTCGGTGAAGAGGTTCATGCAGGCATCGTTGGTGTAGTCCATGTAATTCTGGATCATATCAACTGAAGAGCATGATGTGGGGTTTGAGTCAGGGCATCCGGAGGTACTTCCTCCCTGGTTTGGCGTGTCGTCTACAAAATCAGACAAGGAGCATCCGCCGCTGTCATCGCCCCAAATGTGCCTTAAGCCAAAATAATGGCCAACTTCGTGGGTTGTGGTGCGGCCAAGGTTATAGGCGTTGATCACGCTGGCAGGAGGGTACTTCTCAACTGAGCCAAAGGCCCGGTAGTCTATCACCACACCATCGGTATACCTGCTTGCACTGGCAGCATCCAGCCCGTTAAGCAGGTCTGTAGTTGGAAATTGTGCGTACCCCAGGTAGCTTCCGCTAAGGTCGGTAACCCAGATGTTGAGATAATCTTCCGGTGCCCATAAGCTGAGGCTTTTAAGTTCGTAGTTATCGGCCAGGTCCCATTGAGAACGCCCGCCATTTATCCTTACAATGCCGGATGTAGGCAAGCCCTCAGGATCGCGCTGGGCCAGGGCAAACTCAAGTTCAACATCCGAAGCTACGGGAAGGAACATCGCCGGGGTGTTGGAGGCATCGGCATTGGTCCTGCGGAAATCTTCTGTTAGCACCTCAATTTGTGAAATGATCTGGTCGTCAGGGATATTGCCCCCGATCCCGAGCATTTCACCATTATGGATCACGTGGACGACTACCGGTATGGTGTAGACCGTGGCGTCCTCTCTGGCAATGCCTTTTTCCAGGGCGGCTTTCCTTTCTTGTATTTTCTTTTTCAGCCAGTTTTCAAATTCTTCCTCTGAGTGTAAGTGAGGGTGTTTTTGCTGTCTTATTTTCTGGTATTCAACGGTGGCGCAGCGTTGGGCGTAAAGATGGGACTGCAGCAAGGTTGATATACATAACAAAAAGCCTGCTATGAACAGGCTCTTTGTTGTTGATGATATTTTACTTTTCTTTTTCAGGTCCAATAGAAGTTAACGGTTCAGGCTTTATAACATGTTATCAGGTAATTTCGCATGGGGGTCGTCAGGATGAGTTATATTGACGGCCTCTACAGCTTTAACCTGAGGTACAGCCCTTCTGATCGCTTCTTCTACTCCCGCCTTTAAGGTCATCGTGGACATGGGGCATGAACCACAGGCACCCAACAACTCCAGTTTTACTACCAGGTCATCAGTCACCTCCAGTATTTTCACGTTGCCACCATCAGTTTCCAGATAAGGCCTGATGTTGTCCAGGGCCTGGTCAATTCTGGTAGTGATATCTTCCATAGATAATGTATTCGTGGATTCCATTTAACTATACTTTAAATTCTACCGTTTTGGTCTTATCAAAATTAGCATTTCTTATGGCTACCTGTCTTGCCAGGGTTTCAGCCAGATCGGTAAATGCTTTCTGGGTAACACCTTCTTTCATTACGGCAGGGTACCCGTTGTCTCCGCTTTCGCGAATGCTTTGAACTATCGGTATTTGTCCAAGTAAGGGAACATCGAATTTTTCCGATAAGTTCAGCCCTCCACCTTCGCCAAACAGGTAATATTTGTTGTTTGGCAGCTCTTCTGGAGTAAAGTAGGCCATATTTTCCACAATACCCAAAACAGGAACGTTTATTTGGGGTTGTTTAAACATGGCAAGTCCCTTTTGGGCATCAGCCAGCGCCACTTTTTGAGGAGTGGTCACGATCACTGCACCGGTTACCGGTACGGTTTGTACCAAAGTCAGGTGGATATCGCTCGTGCCCGGAGGCAGGTCAATGATCAGGTAGTCAAGTTCTCCCCAGTCGGTATCGGCAATAAACTGCTTTAGTGCTGAGCTGGCCATAGGGCCTCTCCAGATCACCGCATTATCAGCAGGGGTAAGGAAGCCAATAGAGATCAGCTTTACACCATACTGTTCAAGGGGCACGATCACATTTTTACCATTGATCTGCTTTACACTTGGCTGCTCATGCTCGCAATTGAACATGGTAGGTACGGACGGGCCGTAAATATCGGCATCAATGATACCCACTTTGGCACCTTCCTGTGATAACGCTACTGCCAGATTGGCGGCCACAGTAGATTTACCTACTCCGCCTTTACCGGAAGCTACCGCGATGATATTTTTTACATTGGGGAGTAACGGAGCACTGCTGCGTGTGGTAGTTACATTGGACGTCATCACCACCTCTACTTCAAGGTCCTTATCCACATGCTCGTGTATAGCGTCTATACAATTGTTTTTGATTAATTCCTTTAGCGGACAGGCCGGTGTGGTCAATACTACGGTAAACTTTACCGAGTCGCTAAACACCTCTATATCCTTGATCATATTGAGCGTTACCAGATCCTTTTTAAGATCAGGATCATCTACCGTTGATAACGCTTTCAGTATATCAGCTTCTGTATATTTCATTAAAATCTTCCCTTCAAAATCGAATTAAAATTTCAGCTTGCAATTTAGCTTATATGTTTTGCTTTTAGTAACATTTATACGACAAAAATAGTTGTTTGACTATTGTTTTGGGCGATGATCGTTTTAACTATCTTTGAGGTTCACTAAATAAATAATCTTGATCAACCAGGCTACGATACAGCAAGTTAAGGACCGGATGGATATCGAGGAGGTCGTGTCTGATTATGTGAGTCTTAAAAGAAAAGGGCAAAACCTCTGGGCATGCTGTCCTTTTCATGATGAAAAAACGCCTTCATTTTCCATATCACCGGCCAAAGGCATATATAAGTGCTTTGGGTGTGGCAAGGCAGGTGATGCTATCTCATTTGTAGAGGAGCACGATGGCCTTACTTATATTGAAGCTATTAAGCATCTGGCGCAAAAGTACGGTATAGAAGTACAGGAAGAAGAGCAGAGTGACGACCAGGTACGGCAGCAAAATGAGCGGGACAGCCTTTTTATAGTGCTCAATTTTGCCAATGAGTATTTTAAGGAGACTTTAAAGAAGCATGAAGAGGGGCAATCCATAGGCCTGAGCTATTTCAGGGAGCGGGGCTTTACGGAGAAGACCATTGAGAAGTTTGAGCTTGGCTACAGCCTTGACCAATGGGACGCCCTTACACAGAAAGCGCTTAAAAATGCCTATAATGAGGATATCCTCAAAAAGGCAGGACTCCTGGTGCGGAAAGACGATGGAAAGAAATATGATCGTTTTCGCGGCCGCGTTATTTTTCCCATACACAATGTTACCGGTAAAGTTGTAGCTTTTGGGGCGCGTACTTTAAAGAAGGATGCCAAACCGAAGTACCTCAACTCGCCCGAGACCGATGTATACCATAAAAGCAAAATCCTTTACGGTCTCTTTCAGGGCAAGCAGGCCATTCGCCAGCAGGACAATTGCTACCTTGTAGAAGGCTATACTGATGTAATTTCGATGCATCAGTCTGATATAGAGAATGTGGTGTCTTCCTCCGGTACATCACTTACCGATGACCAGATCAGGCTGATCAGGAGGTTTACGGATAATATTACGGTATTATTTGACGGAGATACAGCCGGACTGATGGCTGCATTGCGCGGGGTGGATATGATCCTGGAGGCCGGGCTTAATGTTCGGGTGGTAGTATTCCCGGAAGGAGAGGACCCGGACAGTTATTCGCGAAAGCTGGGTACTTCGGAGTTTAAAAAGTACCTGAAAGAAAACTCCCGCGACCTCATTACCTTCAAAGCAGGCTTGTATGCTGAAGAAGCTGCCCGTGACCCGATCAGGAAGGCCGAGTCCATCAAAGAGATCGTCAGCAGTATCACCAAGATCCCTGACCCGATAAAGCGTGCCATCTATATCAAGGAGACCTCTTCGGTGCTGGATATTGATGAAGGGGTGCTTTTGTCGGAGATGAACAAGCTGCTGATCAACCAGAAGCGTAAAAAGGGCAAGGAGCAGGAGCAGCAGGCTACCACCACTGAAATGCTTCAGGAGCTTATGGATGGCCCTGCGGAGAGCAAAACCCTTGATCATTCCAAAATCGTTAAGATCCAGGAGAGGGAGAGCATCAGGCTGTTGATCAACTATGGTTTCAATGAAATAGAAGAGGAGTACAGGCTCTACAACTATCTTTTCGAACAGTTGGAAGACATAGAATTTACCACGCCGGTTTACAAGGAAATACTGGAGATATTTAAAAGGGAGCTTGCGGAGGGCAGGGTGGTGGATAGCCACTTTTTCATCAATCACTGCTCAACTGAAATAAAGAATGAAGTGGTAAACCTGCTTACCGAAAGGCATGAAGTGAGTCCTAACTGGAATGATAAGTTCCAGATATTTGTGCCCCATGAACACGACATCCTGGAAAATGTGGTTTTCACCAATGTGCTCAGGCTTAAGTTCCGCGTGGTACAGAAGCTCATAACCGATAACCTGGCTAAAATGAAAGATGCGAAGGAGGAAGAAGAGCAGGAACGTTATTTCAAAATACATGGAGAGCTGAAAAAATCCGAAATGGAGATTGCCAAAGTCCTGGGTATAGTAGTATCCCGCTGATATACTGACTGCTTGCACAAAGAAGTTTTGCCGGGAGCCAACCTATTGAATTAAATACTCGTACGAACGTCAGAGAGTGATAAGTTGTTGAAGAAGTGGAAAGTTTTTTTACGTAAGTGAAAAGACCTATTTTTGTCAAAATATTAGGGATTAATGAGCCAGGATAAAATTAAATTAAACACTATTGAGGAAGCCCTCGAAGATGTAAAAAATGGGAAAGTGATCATCGTAGTAGATGATGAGGACCGGGAAAACGAAGGTGACTTCATATGTGCCGCCGAGTGCATTACCCCGGAGATCGTAAACTTTATGGCAACACACGGCCGCGGCCTGATCTGTGTGCCTTTGGTTGAGGATCGTTGCGAGGAGTTAGGGCTTGAATTGATGGTGGGCCGAAATACCGCTGCCTTTGAAACACCTTTTACGGTTTCGGTAGATCTTATTGGTCATGGATGTACTACAGGTATCTCTGCGCATGACAGGTTCAAGACTATCAAAGCGCTGGCTGACCCTGAAACTGATCCCGAAGAACTGGGCAAGCCCGGCCATATATTTCCGCTAAGGGCCAAAAGAGGCGGTGTGCTGAGAAGGGCTGGACATACTGAAGCTGCAATCGATTTCGCCAGACTGGCAGGTTTCAGGCCTGCAGGTGTACTGGTAGAGATCATGAATGAAGATGGCAGCATGGCCCGTCTACCTGACCTGGTTCATGTAGCCGAGCGTTTCAATCTTAAGCTGGTTTCCATACAGGACCTGATCACTTACCGTGTAGAGAAAGAAAGCCTTATCCAGCGCAAAGTGGAAGATGTACATATGCCCACCGAGTTTGGTGACTTTAAACTGATCGCTTATGAGCAAACCAATACGGGTGATAACCACCTGGCTTTGGTAAAAGGCGAGTGGGATGCCGATGAGCCTGTACTGGTTCGGGTACACTCCTCATGCGTGACCGGTGATATATTTGGCTCCTGCCGCTGCGACTGTGGCGGACAATTGCATGGAGCTATGCAGATGGTAGAGAAAGAAGGTAAAGGCGTGGTTCTTTATATGAACCAGGAGGGCAGAGGCATTGGTCTGGTTAATAAGTTAAGGGCTTACAAACTACAGGAAGAAGGGCTTGACACTGTTGAGGCCAACCTGAAACTGGGCTTTGAAATGGATCAGCGTGACTATGGTATCGGCGCCCAGATATTGAGAGATCTTAACATTCATAAAATCAGGCTGATATCTAATAATCCAAAAAAACGTGTTGGATTAATTGGATATGGTCTGGAAATTGTGGAAAATGTAGCTATAGAAATGGTCCCCAATGTACATAACCACACATATCTTAAAACAAAGCGTGACAAGATGGGCCATCAAATTTTAAAAGATAAAGGATAATACGTGAGAAAACTTTTTCTGATTGCAATACTTTACTTATCAGGTCATTTTGGCCTGGCCCAGGTTTTTCCTTCTGAAGTATGGCACGATGGAAAGTTAGTATTATTGGAGGGAGATACTCTTGTAGGGCAGGTAAAGTACAATCTGGAAACGGACCTTGTGCAGTTTACCAGAGATAACCAGACCGTTAAGGCTTTTACTGCCCGCAAGCTTCTTTTCTTTGAAATTTTTGATAAAACAGTAAACCGCTACAGGCAGTTCTATGCCATTCCTTATAATGTGAAAAGCAATTATAAGGCACCGGTGATGTTTGAAGTGCTTTACACCGGAGAGCACCTGTCTTTGCTCAGCCGCGAGGCCATCGAGTACCAGGTGGCCAATTATCCTTACTCTATGGCCGGCACCTATACCCGGCTTGAACTGGTCTACACCCATTATTTTCTCAAACCTGATGGTTCTATCATTCAGTTTACCGGCAAGAAGAAGGACCTGCTGTGGGTGATGAACAAAAAATCGTCGGAAATAAAAAGGTATATTAAAAATAACAAAATACGTATAGACCGTCGCTCTGATCTTGTTAAATTGGTGGCTTATTACAATTCCCTGTTTGGGGAGTAGGCAGTACTATAAGTTAAGACCCCTTAAATAAGCTCTTATCCGTAAGGAGACGGGTTTAGGAGAGGGTGAGATTAAACCAAAACCTTAACTGAATAGCATTGGAAAGGGCAATAGGCCTGCCAGTCATCGATTGAATAAACTTACAATATACGCATGAAAAGACCGCTGATCTTAGTATCAAATGACGATGGAATTACGTCAAAAGGAATCCGTACTTTAGTTGAGGTGATGAAGGAGCTTGGTGAGGTAGTAGTAGTGGCACCTGACAGCCCGCAATCGGGAATGGGGCACGCCATAACTATCGGTAATACCCTCAGGCTGGAGGAAACTGACATTTTTGGAGATGTTACAGCTTATGAATGTTCGGGAACGCCGGCAGATTGTGTTAAGCTGGCCAAACATTTTGTGCTGAAAGACAGACGCCCGGACCTGGTGGTGAGTGGCATTAACCATGGTAGCAATACTTCAATCAGCATTCTGTATTCAGGTACGATGTCGGCCGCTATAGAAGGTGCCATAGAGGGCATGCCTGCCATAGGTTTCTCACTTTGCGACTATTCTTCTGATGCTGATTTTTCCCATACGCGTGAGTACGTGAAAAAAATAACCCAGACTGTATTGGAAAAGGGACTGGCTAAAGGTGTGGCACTTAATGTTAATTTCCCGCCAAAAAGAAATGAAAATATCAAGGGAATCAAAATATGCAGACAGGCGCGTGCCAAGTGGCAGGAGGAGTTTGACCAGCGCTATGACCCCAATGGCAGAAGATACTTCTGGCTTGCAGGTAACTTTGTAAACTTTGATAAAGGTGAGGACAATGATGAGTGGTCCATTGCCAACAATTATGTGTCGGTGGTGCCTTGCCTGTTCGACCTTACTGCTCACCATGCCATTAGCATGATGAACGATGAGTGGGAATTTTAATTAATCTGCTCTACAGGCTGAATCGGATGTAGACATTAACAGCAGGTGTGGTGTTGTCAAATGCACGACCGTAACCAGGGATGGCATAGGTATCAATAGGGGTGAGCGTGGTATTAACGGGACTGGGCTTATCCCTTTTATTCAAAATCCTTAAACTAATGTACCCGCCGATTGACCAGTGGTTGTCCAGCTTGGTTTCAGAACCCAGAATGACTTCAAACCAGTCAGCTTGTAAGCCTTCGTAGCTGAATCCATCTTTATAGTTATCCCAGAGGTCGCTGCCTATTTCATAGGTGCCACTCTCATCAAACATACTCATGCCATATTTGGCTCCTGCGTATAGCATACTCTTGTTGTCTATGGGCATCAGGTAGTTGATACCTATTCTTCCATACCAGCCTTCAGAGAGATAAGTACCATTATTGATGGCTCCTCCGGGTTCCAGTTTGCCCATACCTACCTGTATGTTAGGAGATAGGCGGTTTTTGAACCTGAAAGACAGGCCGGCTTCAAACTTGGTTTCAAAATCAGTAGGTATCGTCAATAGCTTTCCGTAGTCAATAAAAATGCTTGGCCCTGCATCTATTTCAATCACCAGGGTATCAGTGGCCGTGCCTGCGTCCTCATCCACATCAGCTTGAGCGAAGCTAACCTGACAGAGCAGGGAGAGCAGTAGAATACTAAAAATATGCTGTAGCAGTGGCTTCATTGCTGGAAAAGTTAGTTGAATCTCGCTGACTTATTTTCAGACTGTCGAATTGAGTATAGTCGGGGATGTTGAAATCGTAAGCCTTTATTACTACATACCGTTCTTCCTCCCTGATTTCACGGGTATAATAGGCGTCCAGGGAGTATTCCTGATCATCTATAGTAACTATAAACCTGCTGAAATCTGCATTGGTGTTGAGCGGAAGTCTGTATAAAGAGAGGCTGTCTTCATACACCAGTGTAGCTATACCATTTTGGGCTCTTACGCTGGTAACCTGCACTTTGCCTGAGTTGATCAGGGTTATGATGGCGTTAAGCTCAGTTTTGTCTTCATTTAATAACTTCTTATAGGCGTTCAGGGCCTCTTTGTTTTCAGAGAAATCGGCATCTTCGTCCCTGTTTTCTAATGTATCAATCACCACCAGGCTGTCTGCAATTGCTTCCAGCTCCGCATTGATAATGGCTATGCTGTCGTTGAGCGTGGAGATGCTGTCCTGGTTAATGAATTTGATCCTGAAAAAGGGTTCTATGCCTGTGATCTCCGGCTCGTTTTCTTCGCAACTGATGGCGGTCAATGCCAGAGTAGCCAGCGTCAATGCCAGAAGTATGTCTGTAATTTTTTTCATCAATGTCGGCAAAAATATAAAATGATTTCCAGTTTACGGTCTATGTCAGAATAAGATTATGAGCCATGGGCTTAGTAAGGATCTACGTCAAAGATAATTTTGGAAGATTTCAGGTCCTTTTCCTGCATCAGGTCCAGCCTGGCTTCCAGCAATACCTGCTTCACTTTGGATAAACTTACCTGTGATCTCTCCAGTTTGATGATCAGCTCCATCAGGTACTCATTTCTGATCTTCGATATGACCGGTTCCTCCGGGCCTAGCACACGTTTTGTGCCAAGTTTTTCTTTAATCAGGTTCCCGAACTTGATGGCCGTTAAAGAAGCCAGTTTTGCATCACGGTTTTTTACTATTACACCGATCAGGCGAGTGAATGGAGGGTAATGGTGTGCCTGGCGTTCGGCTATTTCGTTGGCGTAAAACCTGTCGTAGCCATTGGTAATGATCTGTTTGAGTACAGGCTGTTCAGTGTTCCTGGTCTGGATCACTACTTTGCCTTTTTTGTCCCTTCTGCCTGCCCGTCCGCTTACCTGGGTAGAAAGCTGGAACGTACGCTCAAAAGACCTGAAATCGGGGAAATGCAACATCCTGTCAATATCGAAGATGCCTACCAGGTTCACATTGTCAAAATCCAGTCCTTTACTTACCATTTGGGTGCCTACTAGTATGTCGATGTTGCCTTGCTCAAAATCTGAGATGATGGTGTCGTAGCTGCGTTTTTTGCGAGTGGTGTCCAGGTCCATGCGTTGGACGCGGGCCTGGGGGAAGAGGAGCGAAATTTCTTCTTCCAGTTTTTCCGTACCAAAGCCGATGGTTTTCAGGTGTGTGGCACCGCAGGCCTCGCAGGTATTGGGTAGCGGTTCTTTATACCCGCAGTAGTGGCACCTGAGCTCCTTTCTATATTGATGATAAGTCAGGCTGACGGCGCAACTGTTGCATTTGGGTATCCAGCCACACTCACCACAAGTGATATAGGGCGAATATCCCCGGCGGTTTTGAAAGACGATCACCTGTTCTTTCTTTTCCAGGGCCTGGTTAATGGCATTGATCAGCTCAGAAGAAAACTCACCTTTAGATAGCTTTTTATTCTTTTCCCGGATCATATCAGCAACCACAAAGTCAGGAAGCTGGCCTGCACCAAAGCGGGTGGTGAGCTTTACCAGGCCATATTTGCCCTGCTGGGCCTGATATTGCGATTCCATGGAAGGGGTGGCAGAGCCTAGCAGTACCTTGGCATGATGCTGACTGCCGATCACCATAGCCATATCCCGGGCATTATACCTCGGGGCGGGGTCGTATTGCTTGTATGATGACTCGTGCTCTTCATCCACCACAATGAGACCGAGGTTGTCAAAGGGTAAAAATATTGCTGACCGCACACCCACCACAAACTGATACCGGCCTGAAAGCACACCCTTCCATACCTCGACACGTTCATTATCAGAGAATTTGGAGTGGTATACCCCCATTTTGTCCCCGAATATTTTACGCAGCCGGCTGACAATCTGGGTGGTGAGGGCTATTTCCGGTAGCAGGTATAGGATCTGGCTACCACCTTCAAGTGCATCCTGGATCAGGCTGATGTATAGTTCTGTCTTTCCACTTCCGGTAATGCCGTGGAGTAGCGTAACATCTTTTTCTTTAAAGCTGGTAAGTATTTCTTCTTTGGCTTTTAGCTGGGTCTCTGTCAGGTTAATCTCGGCTAGGGAGTTGTCGTAAGCGTCAAACCTGGAAACAATGACCTCAAACTCTTCAAAAATGTCGTTCTTGATCAGTGTTCTCAATGAAGAATCTGACAAGTCACTACCGGTGAAACTAGATTTGATCAGCCCCTTTTTGTTAAGCTCGGGATGATTGAAAACCGGCACATTTTGCAGGTAATGAAGCAATATGGCTTCCTGCTTGGGTTTGTTGGCCAGCTCGTCGAAGATTCTTTCAAGCTCATTTTTAGGCAGCCACTGGGGTCTTAACCTTATCCGGGACTCTTTCTTGGGCCTGTATTTCTCTTTTACTTCTTCAAAAATGATAATGGTTTCCTTGTAGACGAGCGACTTAATAATGGTGTAAATCGATTTTTGGTTAAGCAGTTTGCTTATCTCGCCATAGCTGAGGCTGTCGTTTTTCAGCAGGGTTTCAAGTACTATGGTTTCCTTGTCGCTAAACTCCAGGTCGGACTCATAGTAGTCGAAGTGGGGGTGAAGCTGTACTTTGGATTCGCTGCTGAGTTTCAGTCCGGTAGGCAGAGCTATGTTAAGCACTTCGCCCAAAGTACACATGTAGTAGTCGGCTATCCACTGAAAGAGTGAAATCTGTATTTCATTGATCACGGGCTCATCGTCGAGCACCTCCAGGATGTATTTGGCCTCATATTTCTCAGGAGGGTTCTCATGGATCCTGCCTATCACGCCCGTCAATATTTTTCTTGAACCAAACTGAACGATCACCCTGCACCCTATCCGCACAAGGTCATCCATCTCATGGGGTACCCGGTAGGTGAACATCTTCGGTATAGGTACCGGGAGTATAACATCAACAAACCACGTTTGCCGTGTATCTTCGATAGCCGTTTGAAATTCGAGTTGACTCATAACAGTTGCGAAGGTAAAGGTAAATGATCAGTGCAAACTTACTAATCATTTGGGGCAAGTATATTCAATAACCACATTGTCATGGGAATATGTGTTGAATGGATGGATTTTTGCAACCCTTTATTATAAAAATGTAGTGCAGTTACGGAGCTTGTTTTTTGTGGGCGTACCTCATCAATATGTAGAACTTGGGAGTACCGCTTCAATGGCATATAGAATGGTTCTGTCACTTTACCTACTTCTTTGGCATTCAGTCCGTTCAAAATCGCATTCAGCAGATTCCGGGTCTATTTTCAAGGAAGGATATTGGTTACATTTGTTTTCAGATAAAGATGATATGAAGGGACTTATACAAAATCCTTTTTTTATAACGGCGGTTTTGGTATGCGCAATAGTATTGGGCACGGATAAAACTGCTGTGGCCCAGGTTTCACCAGGCATGGAGAAAAAAGCTTATGTGGATAACCAGTTGATCGTGAAGTTCAGTGGGGGTATCAACATATCGCGACAGCAAGCGGGAAGGCTTTCTATAGATGATCCACAGATCAGAGAGCTGAACAGGATGTTAAATGTAATAAGTGCCGAGAGCCTTGTGCCGGATAGCCCCGGTGCGAATGGCAGCAATAGTGCCAGAAACAGTCAGTCCGCAGCCCGGCAGCCGGTGTTGTACACTTTCGGTGAAAAGATTGATGTCGATGCCGTGATCCGGATATTGATGAAAACAGGATTTTATGAATATGCTGAACCTAACTACATGGGCTATGGCGGGGCGGCATGCAGGGTTACCCCGAACGATGAATATTATGACAATCGCCAATGGGGACTGAGTAATGATGGTACATTAACAGCCAATAGCATCCAGGGCGCGGATATAGATATGGAAAAAGCCTGGGCCATAACTACCGGTGACTCAAGTGTGGTGGTGGCAATTTTGGATTCCGGCATAAAACTGGACCACCCGGAATTTGAGGGCAGACTCTGGGTAAATGCCGACGAAATAGCCGGGAACCTGCTGGATGATGATGATAACGGGTACTACAACGATATTCACGGCTGGGACTTTGTGAATAATGATAATGACCCGGTAGATGATCATGGCCACGGTACCAATGTGGCGGGCATTGTGGGTGCTACCGGTAACAATGGTATCGGGTATGCCGGGGTGGACTGGAAATGTAAGCTCATGGCATGCAAAATACTCGATGAAAATAACTCAGGACTTTACTCTACCTGGATCTCGGGCATTTATTACGCAGTAAATAATGGTGCTGATGTTATCAACATGTCTGTTGGTGGTACCAATTATTCTGCTTCCATGAAAGATGCTGTGAACTACGCCCGAAATAATGGCGTGCCTGTAGTAGCCAGCATGATGAACCTGGATAGTGATCAGGTTTTTTACCCTGCGGGATATGAAAGTGTAATCGCTGTTGGAGCCACCAACCCGGACCATACCCGGTCGAGTCCTTTCTTTTATGATGCTGCCAGTGGTAGTAACTATGGCAGTCATATTGACATCTCAGCCCCGGGAAACTACATCTATGGCCTTAATTATAAAGGTAATAACGACTACAACCGCATGTGGGGCGGCACCTCGCAGGCAGCTCCACACGTGACGGGGGTTATTTCGCTGATCAAGGGAATGAATGGCGGGCTTTCGGTTGATTCTATCAAAAGCATACTATACAGCACGGCCATGGATGAGGTAGGACGACCTGGAGAAGACGTTGCAGGCTGGGATAAGTATCATGGCCATGGAGTACTCAATGCGCATAACGCCTTATCGAAGCTGGCAGCTACCTATGTGGATCAGCCGGTTTGCTCCGGTTCGGATTTCACTTTTCCTGATGGTACGGTCCGGACTAATATTACTGAGAGTATCAAACACACCAGCACCCTCCTTTCTCAAAATAACTGCGATAGCGTGGTGGTGACTTCACTGGTGATAAAACCGACCTATAGCCGGTCGCAGGAGGTTTCCGTGTGCAGTGGTGAAAATTACACTTTCCCCGATGGCACGATAGCTACAGATATTTCAGAGGCTTTCAATCATCTAAGCCAATTAACGACGACTCATGGATGTGATAGTCTGATATCGACAATAGTTAAAGTAAATGCAGCCTACGAAATAGACCAAGAGGCCGCTGTTTGCAGTGGAGAAGATTATACCTTCCCTGACGGTACCACAATCACTGGCATAAGTAGCGAAGTGGTGCATACGAGTACATTTCAAACCACAAAGCATTGCGATAGCCTAATCACCACAACAGTCAGCGTAAGACCAAAATACCACACTGAGCAGGAAGTGCAAATATGTAGCGGGGAAAGTTATGTATTTGCGGATAAGACTGAGCTCGAAAACATTGTGGAGGATACGGTTTATACCAGCCACTTTAAAACAGAGTTCCAATGCGATAGTCTCATTACTACCAGCATACAAGTATTGCCATACTATGAATTTTCGGAAGAAGTGGAGGTATGCCACGGCAATAGTTACACTTTCCCCGATGGCACCTTAAAAGAAGATATAACCAGTGACCTTGCTTACACCAGCACATTGACTACTGCTACAGGCTGTGATAGCCTGATCACTACGCAGGTGGAAGTAAAAACCATAGATGCCTCAATACAGGTAAGCGAACAGACCCTGGTCTGTAATGCCCTGGAGGCTGAGTACCAATGGGTAAATTGTGCTGATGGACAGATGAATATAGAAGGGGAGGTGAGCAAGGCTTATCAACCTTTGCAGTCAGGCAGCTATGCTGTAGTTGTTTCAAAAGGCGGTTGCGAGGCTACATCAGAGTGTGTGGAAGTAACGCCTTTAGGGGTAGGAGATCCCGGGCAGGAGCTGGTGAAAGTTTATCCTAACCCTACATATGGGGAGCTAAGCATAGAAACCGGTGGTTTGGGTAAAAAATTTAAAGTGGAGGTGACAGACCTGTCCGGTAAGGCTATTAATGTGCCGGTTTCGTATGAATCCCGTAAGTTGAAGGTTAATATTGACCGGCCTTCGGGTATTTATTTGCTGCATGTGTATGATAAAGCCGGAGTAACAACTTTTAAAATCGTAAAGGAGTAGAGCAAGGCAATAACTTTTGTATTGTGAGGATTGTTTACAATATGATTAACGTCTCGTTTGAACTTAAAAAATAAGTGCTATGTTTGTACCGTGTTGTTCCTAATGTAAGGATCTTAAGACCACTCTCAAAAGTATCTCAATAATTCCTACACGCAGTTCCACAAGTAGATCAGACACTTAATACTCACAAGAGTTTGAAAGATCAGTTGACAAGAAATTAAAATTCCATTCGCTTGATTATCAAGAGTCTGACAAGAACTAAGTAATACAAAATACAATATTATCAATACAAAGAACCCCAAATTTTCAAACACTGCTGGCTCAGATTTTTCTAAAACGTTGAAGAACCGGGTCAACGATTATTTTAAAACTAATAATCTCAGCAAGTATGGTAATGGCAGTATGGTAACAAAGACCATATTTATGCTTTCTCTGTTTTTTGTGCCTTTGATTATCGTAAACATTGGTTTTATAACTAGTCTTTGGGCGTTGTTTTTCATGTATATACTCAGCGGACTGGGTATGGCGGGAATAGGAATGGGTGTAATGCACGATGCTATACACGGATCATATTCAAAAAACAGGAAGGTGAACAAGTACATGGTCTATACGCTCAACCTGATAGGGGCTAATGCTACGATCTGGAAGATACAGCATAATGTGCTTCACCACACCTATACCAATATTGACGAAGCCGATGATGATATAAGCGCACCGTTTTTTCTGCGCTTTTCACCTCATGCTAAAAAATACTGGCTACATAAATTTCAGTTTATCTATATCTGGTTTTTTTACGGGCTCTCTACCATTTCATGGGTTACTTCGAAGGATTTTATCAAGATGAGGCAATACAGAAAAATGGGCTTCATCAAGCAGGAAGAGTTCAGAAAAGAGATGCTACAGGTAATTGGCTGGAAGCTGCTGTATTATTCTTACACATTGGTACTTCCGATCATTATGCTTTCGATATCACCATGGCTGGTGGTGCTTGCGTTTATAACCATGCACTTTGTTACCGGTATAGCTATCAGTCTGGTATTTCAGACGGCACACGTAATGCCTACATCGGAGTTTCCGGTGCCGGATGAAAATGGCCTTATAGCCAATGACTGGGCTATCCATCAACTGGCAACTACAAGCAATTTCTCACCTCGCAGCCGGGTCTTTTCCTGGTTTATAGGTGGGCTAAATTACCAGGTAGAGCACCATTTGTTACCCAATATTTGCCACGTGCATTATAGAAAATTGTCGCGCATTGTGGCTGAAACAGCTAAAGAATATGGCATTCCGTACCATATCAAAAAAACTTTTGTGGCTGCCGTTTGGGATCATATTAAAATGCTATACCAACTGGGCAGGATGGAACTGGCGCCGGTAAAACAACGGGTAAAATAAAAGACAGGTCAGAAACAGGCCTGCATTAGTAAAAAGAACATACAAATACAATTAATAAAGTAATGCAAGAAGGA
>NZ_SMLW01000052.1 GCF_009711405.1 Fulvivirga kasyanovii
TAAACTTCCGCAAGTTTGGTAAAGCTTAACTGTTCCTTAGCACTGGCAGAGGTAATAAGCTCCAGACAGTGGTTTACTTTCTGTGTGCATGATCTCTCTAGCCTGAGAACTGCTTGTGTGCCAAAGGGGATCGCTTTCTATGGTTAGGCTTTCCTATGGCACATTTTCTTGCCGTTTTTGTACCCTGGGCTTTGCTACGCTGTCGCTGAAGCTTTAGCGTTGGCGTGCCCAGGGCTATTAGATTTGACCCTTACAGGGTCGGGTTATGGTTATTTGTCACATTATTGAACATGTCACTGTAGCAAACCGCACTAAATCGTAGCTTTACTAAACTTCCGCAAGTTTGGTAA
>NZ_SMLW01000215.1 GCF_009711405.1 Fulvivirga kasyanovii
GTAGTGTTATTCTTATAAATTACCGCCTTCATCAATATGCCGTTTTTGTGTGTATATATTTTTTCGGGGTTTCCTTTGGCATCAAAGAAAACCTCATCTCCATCCCTCGCGCCATTGTGGTACCTCTCGTATCCCCGGAGATAGGGCTGGTAATTGGTGTATGTATAAAAAGTGCCTTCATAGGGGAGATCTTCTTGGTATTGCGCACGCGAAAGCTCCTTACCGTACCCGTTGTAAAATATGGCTTCACCTTCCAGCTTCCCGTTTTTAAATGTAACGGATCTGAGTAGGTGCCCATTCACATATTCATTAAAAATACCTTCTTCCTTACCTTCTATGTAGTTGCCTTCTTTTGTGCGGTCATTATGGCGTGTCTTACTGTTCCACTTATAGTCTATAAACTTTCCATGGCGCTGCCCCTCCTTCATGCTGCCGACCGACTTGACATGTCCGCCTTTATAGGTGTAAAATGTACCATCATAAGGTTTGCCGTTTATGTAAGTACACTGGCCCGTAAGTTCCCCCCATTGGTTGTAAAAACATGCTTCCCCGTTGTGGTCTATCACATAAAGCAACTGACCGTACCTGTTGTACTCTTTTTCATATGTTACCTTATCATCCTCATAGTGGGTGATTTTTCTGATAATTCCATCCTTAAAATCATATTCTTCCCCGCTTTTGGTGCGGCTGTCAGACAGGCGGCCCAGTATGTTGCCCTCTTTGTCATAATAGGTTATTACTTTGTCATAACTGCTTTCTCCATATTGTGTGTGGATCATCTTTTCGCCAGAGGGGTAGTATTCGGTTTGTTCTTGCCAGTTTCCATCTGGTTTGTAACGCTGCATTGTTGACACTTTTCCCTCTGGAGAGAAGTATTCTGTTACGGTCAGTATTCCTTTTTCATAATGCTGCCGACTGGACAGTTTTCTATCTGACAAACCAAACTTCAGGCTTTTGCCTTGGTAGGGTTTTTGGTTTTTGTAAGTAAGCCGTGTCAATTCATTGCCTTTGGTATCATAAAAAATATCTAGTGAGTCAGCCAGGCTATATTGTTGCAAGGTGCCATCAGGATAGAAATGGCGCAGCTCTTTTAGGGCTCCTTTTTCGTATAGCTCAATTCCATTGGAGTATTTGAGGTGAAATTTTCCATCTGTTTTTTTACCCGCCTTGTATATTCCACTACAGCAGGGGGTACCGTCTTTATAAAAGAAATGTGTTTCACCATCCTTCTCTCCATTTATATATTGGCCTTGCTCCCAGGGCTGTCCGTTGTTGTAATACAAAGTGTATGGCCCGTGCAGCACGCCTTCCCGGTACGATTCAAAAGCAAGGGGATCATCAAACCTTCGTCCCCCATCGAGAAAAACCAGTTCCCCTCCCTCATATGGGTGTCCTTCTTTTGAAATAAGTGTATCCAGAGCCTGACCTTTCTGGTCAAAGGAAATGACCATCCCGGTATTTTCTCCAGTGTCGAATTTTACCGACTTTGGCTGACCATTTCTGTAGTATCTTCGGGTGGTATCGATAACGCCATTGGTATAGTGCTCCGTGGTAAGCACATTCATCGGGTCAAACATATATTTCACAAACCACCCTTTATACTTCAGCTCTTTGCTGTTAAAAATGCCACGGCCGATGTATTCGCCATTTTGATCATAGTACTCTGCTTCGAAATGACTGTTGTCATTTTCCTTCACTCGTTGCATGTGGACTTTTGCCTGGGAACCTTCAGGAAAGTCGGCTATTTCCCATGCGACTAACTCGCCATTTTCGTAGTGGCTTTTTTCTATGTAACTGTTGTTTCGGTTGAGAAAAACGCCTTGAAATGGCAGGTTCTGTTTATAAACTCCTTCTGACAATAAACATCCCTGTTTGTCATATTGCACCTCCAGACCTTGTTTGATGCCGTTTTTGTATTCCGCTTTTTGCATAACTTCGCCTGACTCGTAGTACCACACCACCTCACCATCAAACATATCCTCAATGTCTGAGCATGAAAAAGCTGACATCTGCAGGGCTCCGGAAATGTAAAAATCTTCGATCCGGTAGCCGTTTTCTTCTTTTACAGGCTTTAGCCTAAAATAGAGGGCATCTTCCCGACTGGTCT
The DNA here is from genome assembly GCF_009711405.1 of Fulvivirga kasyanovii. Classification (GTDB taxonomy): domain Bacteria; phylum Bacteroidota; class Bacteroidia; order Cytophagales; family Cyclobacteriaceae; genus Fulvivirga; species Fulvivirga kasyanovii. The sequence goes on from NZ_SMLW01000215.1 coordinate 2,108, forward strand.
GGCTCCAATAGTAATCATAAAATATAGTATCGGTCTGTGCGCGTAGTGGCTGCGTTGCTACTAGTAAAAAAAGTATAAAAGCCAGGGCTGTATGCCCGGATGATGAATTAGGAATTATTTTCATTATCATTTCAATCACGGGCTTTGACACATCAATACCCTACTGTTATCATTTACTTCTCATGCCCGATACAGGAACTAAAACTACTTAAATGTGAGTGATTCACATGAGGCATTGGGGGTGCAATTACAATTTTTTGGCAGTTAAAAGATTGTATATTTTTAACAGTTATTCAAAACTGAA
>NZ_SMLW01000678.1:0-867 GCF_009711405.1 Fulvivirga kasyanovii
CCTGACGCAAGTCGGGCTTTTTTGTTTTTGGGCCATTATGTATAGTGTATATATTCTATATTCAGAGAAGCTTTCCAAATTTTACATCGGCTATTCGTCTAATGTTCTTTCCCGTCAGGATTACCACAACTCAGAAGCCAATGTTATATGGACTTCGAAAGGGAAGCCATGGCAGGCATATTTTGTAATAAGCGATTTATCAGAGTCTCAGGCTATTCGCATTGAGAAGCATATAAAAAAGATGAAATCGCGTAAGTACATAGAGAATCTAAAGAAATACCCTGAGATAGTAGAGAAGCTAAGAGCGCGCTACATTTAGAGCGGCTGATCCCGATAGCTATCGGGATAGGTCCTTGGTTCGAGCCTAAGAGGGGGAGCAGAAGCCTGACGGAAGTCGGGCTTTTTTGTTTTTGCGCGGTTTTTGCCTTTCTGGATGTGGTTTTCTAAGCTTCCAAGTGGCAGACTCTCTTTTCTAAATGGCAAAACACCGGGTAAAGCGTAAAACCTGTGGAGTAAATGGATTGGGGAGTAAACAAGTAAAGTGAAACTTGCCACTGAAAATCAGTAAACCGTGCTTATTGTTATATTATAATAGTTTGCCGATTGCTATTAACAACTGTCTGTCAGCAAAGAGGTAAAAATTTCAAGGTCTCCCCAGAAATTCAGCTTGATCCAAAACACCCCTGTAGTCCCCTCAAGGGGACAGTTTGGGACAGTGCGTCTTTGATTCTGCGTAGTCATTTGGTCGGTAATCTATAACACCCATCGAACGTCCCTGGCATAACTCTTTCATAAAAAACTAGCTACCAAGTCCTTAAGCCGCACTATTCCTCCCTCGAGGGAGGTGGCCGTAGGCCGGAGGGTGTT
>NZ_SMLW01000678.1:877-34370 GCF_009711405.1 Fulvivirga kasyanovii
CTGTAGTGTAGATCACAAATTCAAAATCATGCTGCCTGTAACAACTGTAGCAAACTGAAAACAAGCGAACCGCGAATTTGAAACCCTATTCCTCAGCCTTCCTAAAATCAAAAATCAGTGGGTAATACATATTGACTGGCTCATCATCAATTTTAGCAGGTTCCCAATGCGGCAGGAGCTTCAAAAGCCGCAATATTTCTTCCTTATATATGCTGGGGTACTCCTGCTCCGGTAGGTCAACATGTAGTTTGCCATATTTATCAATGGGAAAACGGAGGACTAATTTTTCATTAGCATCAAGCCTTTCCAGCCTTGCTGTTCTTTTAATATTTTGGTCAATTATCTTTTGAGGATCGTCATTGCACGAGGTAGGGAATACCTCTGCAAAATAATGTATGGGTTCATTATGTATACTGTCTTTTGAAATAGAATAATACACGTCAGGCCATTTGCAACCAATTTCCCGATAGTATTGGTCATACCAATTCATGTCAAGTGATTCTGTTCGCATGAGCTTTAACTCTTCTTTATTATTAAAGATCAGGTATAAGGTATCACCAGTCAATTGATGTTTAAATGTGGAGTTCCTGCTTAGCAGGTCTTCCACGTTTTCTCTAAGGCCGGGACAACCCATGAGTGTTCGGCCAGGACTTACATGTTCCAGTTTGATTATGTCGTCATTAATTGAATAAGAGTATGTAAATTCATTACAGCTTTTATCGATTAATACTTCCTTTGTAAAGATCAATGTAGGTTGGAAATGACCGGCCCGTTGATGACAAATGAGTTGGTTTGAATCTTTGTAGTGTAATGCTGTCCAGTTTCCCGACAAGTTGGAGGCTGGCGAGTCTAAAAATAATAGTAGGATTGATAGGGCCAGGAGGTTCATGTTTTGTAAGGCTTTTCAAATATAATCATTGGCAAAGATAAAGTCACATAGGTTAATTTAATGAGGGAGCTTTGCTGGAAGAGAACTTTGGTCAGTTCGCGAATGAGGAAATTATTTTCTTAGTGGCAAAACACGCCTGTAGTCCCCTCAATGGGACAGTTTGGGACGGTGCGCCTTTGATTCTGCGTAGTTATTTGGATCAGCAACCTGTAACACCCACCGAATGCCCTGGCATAATTCTTATTTCATAAAGAACTAGCTACAAAATCCTTATACCACACTATTCCTCCCTCGAGGGAGGTGGCCGCAGGCCGGAGGGTGTCCTCCGCAATGCAGGTTCGTAATAGTAAACGGTGAACAAGCGTACAGTAAACTGTAAATTACGAATCCTTCCCAATAGTTCTGAAAATCAGCACCGGCCAGGGGAATCTTCTTACTTTTTGGTTGCTTTGAGGGTGCAGGCAAATGACGTGCAATGGACGGCCGGCGAGGGTGATGCAAAAATCAGATTCACCTGGCATAAGCATTTCATGATCATTTTGAGAGACCTGCTCCAGGGTGTTGCCGGGAACGTATTGCAATTGTGTCCACAACAGCAGTTGAAAATGTTCTTCATCTTCAATATCCACTTCGTCAAAAATGGCGAAGTAGGAGTTGCACTCCGGCCTGTCTTCTATATCTTCAATAAACTGATTAAGGCTATTGGATAATGCACTGGCACTTTCCCTGGTTCCCATTTCAGAAAAAATTCCCATGCTGTAATTGATCTCCCTGATAGAGGGCATATTGGCCGAAGGCACCAGGTGGTTGTCATAATATCCCTGGATTGCCTCCTTCATCATTCTGTATTTTATATTACTACGGGTGTCGCTTAGTGTGCCATAAAGTTCCCCATCCTCAACTCTGGCATATACTGGCTGTTGCATACGATCTATATTTAGATTCTAAAGGTTAAAAAACATGCCATATTGAAAATTGGGAATTTTCCTCATTCCAACTTAAGTACTCATGCTTCTTAGTGTAATATCATTCTCACTTGTGAAGTACTTCTTCCACAATACTTTAGGCTTTCTATCCTATTTCGGTAAATCGGGTATGATCAGTTTTTGACCCGCCTTCAAGTCATTCGGGTCTTTGATCTTGTCAATGTTGGCTTCGTAAATGTGCTTCCAAAGTGAAGGATTGCCATAAAACTCCCTGGCTATTATGGTAAGTGACTCATCTTCCTTCACGGTGTATATATCTTTGATGCCTTTGCTTTTTATCTCTTGCTCTGTCATGGTCAAAATGGTTATGGACTCTACCTTGTGAGTGGATTCCGGTTAATGCTTTATAAAAATTGGGTAAAAAAGTGTGCCAAGGTGAGATGGTTGAAGAGTATGGAGTATACGCAGATGATTTTAGACAAATATTATTCCACTGAAACACTAAGTGGAATTTCTTGCATCTGTGAGAAAATTTATCGCGGATGTAGCTCCTGAACTAGTGCTTGATCAGCTTTTATTTTGCTGTTTATCAGGCTTTTATATCTTGTGTGTTGTGTGGTGAATCGTGGAGTTGAAATTGTAATATACATGGTGGATGTAAAACGAATAAACAGAAATATTATGGAAACTAAAGATAAAAAGACAAGGAAGAATGCGCCAACTGAAAAAGAGGCTACAAAATCCACAAAGCGTACCAATGATTCAGCAAATGATGTGAGTACCAATAAAGCTTCTGACAGGCAGGCGGAGAGCCAGACGGAGTTTGAAGGATATGGTCAGGCAGGGAACAGAATGTCTGAACAGGAATATGGAGAAGACAAAATTAAAAGCAAAAGTAAAGGTACGGACACTTCGCACCAGCCTAACCGGCAGAGATCTTCTGACAGGTCTTCGGGCCAGAATACGGATGAAGGTACACCACGAGGCAGCTCTGAAAACGATGTGATAACCGGGGAAACCGGCCGGCGTTACGACCAGGAGGATCAGGATCAGTACCATGCCCGTCTCAGTGACTACGAACGTGGTTTCAGAGATGGCAGCGACCATGCCTCAAAGTGGCACAATCAACGGAATTTTGAAAGGGAACAAAGCCGCTTTGGAGAGCAAAATCGCTATGGTGAATATAATGAGGCCTATAATCCTGTGGGTAGAAATACAGGCAGGAACAGAGGCGATTATAACCAGGGATATGGTTATGAAAGAAGCTACGGCAATCAGGGGTTTGAAGATGGAGGCTACATGAACCGCAATACTGTATATGGTAATGGAGGCAGCCACAACCAGGAAGGACGCGATTATTACAGAGGCTATTCTGATCCCGGAAACTACCAGGGGCCGCAACAAAGCTATCAGAACCAGGGCAGGTATGATACGGATTATGGTTATGGAAATTTGCAGAGGAACAAAGCCAGGTATAATGAAGATCGTGGACGGTCTGATGAATACAATCTCCGAAACACTGGATACCAAAACTCCCCGGAAGAAAGGCTTACGGGAGAAAGAACAAGGAGTGGAAACCGGCATGGAGCTTCTCCTGGAGATTATAACCAGCGGAACGAAAATGACAGGAGCCGCTCCTCTATGTCGTCCGGTTTAAACAGAGATATGGAAAGAAGGGGAGAAGACGGAGACTACAGGAGAAGGCGTGAAGACCGAAGATCGGAGGGATACGATGATCCGTACCGGGATTATGATTGGTAGTCTTTTCCAAATGAGAATGTAGAGATGTGAGAGAGGCTGAGCCAAGGGTAATCCGGCTCAGCCTTTTTAGTTTAAGCTTTACTTTTTTACTTTATTTTCCACCTGGTTTTTCCATGGACTGCCTATGGCAGAAAGGTACTCGGAATAATTCCATCCGTCCAGCACGGATTTATACTTTTTATCCGGTTTGCAGATGTAGGTTTCATCGAGCGGCTTGTCCACCACGTTCATGCCACAGGTGTGCAGCATGGCTTCGATGGCAGCCTGGTTTGGTACCCACCAGTTGGTTGGGTCCCCGGCAAAGCTTTTCTCTATAAAAGCCATTTTCGGCCATCCTTCCTCCAGCATTTCCCGGCGGTCGTTCACTTCATAATCATCTTTGATGTGTTTGGTTTTTGTATCTGGCATCATCAATGTCTGGAAAACCATTATTTTACGCACTTTCTGCGAAATGATGTCGAGAGCCAGCATGGGGTACCGCAAGTGGTAGAGCACACCCATGAACCAGATGAGGTCAAAATCTTCCTGTAGCTTGGTGAGATCATAGACCTGCATTTGTTTGAACTCAACCTTATCTTCCAAGCCAAATTTTTTGGCCGCCCACTGTGCCTGCCGCAAGTAATGAGGGTCGAGGTCTATGCCGAGCACATCCGCACCCCTTTTGGCCAACTCGAAGGTGTAAAACCCGGCGTTGCAGCCGATGTCCAGTACCTTCCAGCCGGTAAGGTCTTCGGGAATGTGTGGTGATAGCTCTTTCCATTTAAAATTGGGAAAATCTCCCAAAAAATGGTCTGGTGCCGTTTGGCTTCCATCTGGTAAATGGAGGTTATGGAACCAGGGGTTAAGCTGTTCTATTTCTTTATCTATCTCTTTCGTAATCATTTTAGTCCTCTATTAAAATTAATAACAAACTGTAGAAAAGGGCGCCCGTACAAAATGCCCAAAATCTACTTTTACGTTCTTCCGGCAGCTCTTCCTTTAACACGTTGAGAATAACACTGCCGCTGACCAGGCCAAACATAATGATGAGCAGGTGCTCGTGCAGTGATGAAAATGAGGCTATAATGCCACCAAGTATGATGGCACTTGTTACGAACCACCGGCCATGCTTTAAATACATTTCTTTATGGTCCTGGATCAGGCTGAAATCATTGACAATGAAATGAAAAGCCATAGCTACAAAGAAAAAAGACGTTTCTTTCAGGTCTATGGCTGTTTCACTGATCAGCAGGTAGCCTATAATAAAATTGTAAATAAAATAAGTACTGATATGCAGCCAGAATACATTGCGATTGATGGCGGCATCAGACGAATTTTTCTTCATTTTGACCAAGCGTTCAAGGCCATAGAATACCACCAGGCCAACTAATGCAATAGCATAGACATATTTGCTGCCCCACCATGACATGCCGCCAATATTTTCGGCAAACCTGTCCTGGTAGGCCCCCAGCTCAGGCAGCAGATGAAGAAATATATAGGCAATTGAAGCTCCACCGGCTATGGAAAGCCAGATGCTCCTGGGGATGTTTTTCAGGACAATTATCCTGTTGGCTGAAAAATGTATTATAGCAAGGGCAATATTATAGATCCACGCTACCAGCATCCCCTGTCAAGACCAGATTATTTACTTCATCATAATAGGTTATCAACTCTTTTGCCCGGTGTGCCGCGGTATGAGCGTGCATTACTTTTTTTCTTGCTGCCTCACCAATTGCTTTTTGCTGTTCAGGGGTGGTTTCCTTTAAGATCGATTCCATTTCACCGGTGTCTCGGGCAATGAGTATCTCGTTGCCTTCTTCGAAAAGATCAGTGAGGCCTTTCCAGTAATCGCTGATAATTGGAACACCGCAGGCTGCTGCCTCAAACAGCCTTACACTCGGCGAATAGCCCAGCCTGATCATTGCTTCACGAGTTACATTGAGGGTGAACTGCTGCCGGTTATAAAATTCACAATGCTTGTGAGGAGCCAGGTGATCAATACGCTGTACATTTTGAGGCCAGGCAATCTCTTCCGGGTAACCCGGTCCTGCGACTACAAAGTTTTTGGAAACATAATTTTTTGCCGGCTCAATCAATAAATTATTGACCGTCGGCTGCCTGTCCATGCTATAGGTGCCCAGGTATCCGAGAGTCCATTTCTTCTCCAGGTTCATGGGATAGTAAAGGTCAGGGTCTACCGAGCAGTATAAAGCCCTGGCGCGTTGTGCGTTATACTGGTTCTCCAGAAGGTCAAGTACTTCACCTCCGGAAAAAGACAAGTACAGGTCAAATCCGGGGATCAGTGCTTTGGTCAGATACTCTTCGTCTCCCTTATCCAGCTTCGTAAGAGTTACCGGGGTGTCAATATCATAAAAAGCCGTGACACCGTTGGCGGTATCCTGTACCCACCGGCCAACGCGGACGCCTTCTGGCACATAAGAACCTACGATTACCATCTCTGCTGTTTTGACCAGGCTGCCGAATTGCTCCTGCAGCATATCTACAGAATCGTAGAACCGGAGATGATAATGCTCTGACTGGTCAAAGTCGCGGTTATCGCTGTACCAGGGCTTGTCATGTTCCAGGAAATACACCTCATGGCCCTGGGCGGTAAGCTCTCTCAGCAAGCCGCGGTAGGTGGTGGCATGTCCGTTGCCCCAAGAGGAGCTGATGGTTAGTCCAATAAAAACTATCTGCATATTTTCAATTCTTTCTAGTCAATGGTCATATTCAAAATGGCCTCAGGCCACAATACTTTTAAGCTGTAAAATCTCTTCAAGCTGCTGCGCCCGGTGGTCATAGGTATGTTTGGTAAGTGCTTTCATCAAAGCAGCATTGCCAACTTCCCTGGCCCCTTTTTCATCCAGCAGCTCCATGATCTCCACTACCTCTTCGGCACAATCAGCTACCAGTATTTCATCATCTGGCTCGAAGAATTCCCCGATGCCTTTCCATGCATCGGTAATGATGCAGGCACCTGCTCCGGCGGCTTCAAAAACACGGGTGGCCGGTGAAAAGCCGTAAGTGGCCATGCTGTCCCGGCTAATGTTGAGTATGGCGCGCGCAGAGCAGTTGAAAGCATTGTGGTCTTTGGTAGGTACATGGCCTACGTATTTTACATTTTCGGGCAGGTCTTTATCGCCCCAGCCGCTACCGCCAAGTATGAATTTCTTATCAGGCAAAACACGGGCTACTTTGATAAAGAAGTTTTCCACCCGTTTCTCGCGGTCGGGCAGCCGGTTGCCCAAAAATGCCAGATCGCACACATATTCCTCTTTAGGAGAGACAGGAAAATGGGTATCAGGGTCGAAAGCATTGTAAATCGAGGTGCAGTCCCTTGCGCCGAGCGATTTGTAGGCATCCTCAACCGGAAACCCGCCACCATAAGTTAGTACCTGATCATATTCAGGCACCAGTCGGCGGAAGTAATCGTTTTTATCATTGATCATTCGGTCAAGGGTTGCAGGAGCGTCAACATCCCAGAATATGATCTGCTGATGGTCTTGTCTGATCTCTACAATGCGCTCTTCCAGCTCACGGTCAAATACACCAACACCACTGGCTTTGATGATAATATCGGCACTTCCTGCCTCGTCCAGGCATTGCTGCAGGGCGTTTTCTTCCGGCTGGTAAACCACTACTGTGGCATAATCCGGATCAGGAATATCACGGTTGGCCTGTCTTTCGTAAACATCGGGTTCATAGAATGTGATCGAGTGTCCCTGCTGGTGCAAAGTTTTAATGATGCCTCTGTAATAGGTAGCGGCACCGTTCCAGTAAGCGCTTACCAGGCTGCTGCCGAAAAATGCTATGTTTAGTCCTTTGTTCATATCACACCTCCGCTTTTATGGTTTTACTTTCATTTACCTGCTTATAGATGTTGACCAGCTCTTTTGCCCGGTGGTCGCAGGTATGCTTGTCGCAAATGGTCGAATAGGCCTGATCAGCCATGGAGCGGGCAAACGATTTATTCGTCATTACCTTATAAAGCATGTCCTTCATCTCTTCACCATCTTCTGCCATGAGGAAATCCTTGCCGATGGTGAACAACTCTTCTGTATCCTCCCAGGGCGCACTGATCAGTGGTATTTTGCATGCCATAGCCTCGAAGGGACGTATGGTTGGAATACCGTGCAGGTTTTCTCTGTAGAACTTTCTCGGTACATGGATGGTAGCCTTGTATTTGGAAAAGGTCTCCGCTACTTTGCAGGTAGGGAGCCAGCCGCCATACTCTATGCCGGCAGCTTCCAATGCGCGTATAGCATGTTTAGGGTACCTTACTCCATAAAACTTAGCTTTTAGCTTCAAAGCTTTAACCGGTTCTATAATGAATTCATGGATCTCTTTGGTGCGTTCATTGTCGCCCCAATTGCCTATCCATACTACATCACCCAGCTCTTCATCCCTTACCATAGGGTGGTAAGTGTCCGTATCGGCTGCCTCATGCCATGTCCACACGTTTTTGTGGTAGCCCTCTTTTTCATAGATGCGGCTTAATGTATTACCAAATGCCAGTACGCCATCGTAGTGGGTAAGGTCGTAACGCTTCATTTCTTCGCTGGCAGAAACAGCCCTGTGGTGCGTGTCATGAAAGAATAAAGTGAAGTCCTGGATAAGCTTGAAATTCCCGATATCACGTACCAGCTTCGGGTCGTTCCATTCATGTACAAGCACAAGGTCAGCATCTTTTAGCATGATATTGAGGTCATAATCCTCAGGGTCGTAAAAGCTGGGCTTTAAGTGCGGAAAATAACTCCGGAAGTCGGAGACCGCTTTGTGTCCGTAATCTTTTATCAGAGAGCTCAGGCTCCAGCCGTTTGTAGGTTCGTATACCACGACCTCATGGCCCATTTTCATTAGAGAGGCGTATATACCTCTGAGGAAATGGGCATTCCCATGGTTCCAGTCAGATATCAGAGAATGATAGAATAATATAATTTTCATGGTTCTGTTCTTTAGTTGTAATTAAAATCAGGCACTGATTGCAGCGCATTGTGATACAGTTTGATATACTGTTCCTTTTTCCTTGCCAATGAGTATTGCTTACCGTTTCTATAAGCTTCTTCTCCCATTGACTGGCAATATTTTTTATTGTTTAGCAGGGTGTTGCAGGCTTTGGCTAATTCGGAGGCATTGTCAGTATCGGTATAGGTCATGCTCTCCTTCCATAGCTCCCGGAGCGTTGGGATGTCGCCACCTATAAGTGCACACTTTAAAGCGGAAGCCTCAAGAAATGATAACCCGAAAGGCTCATATTTTACCGGAAGGAGATAAATGCTGCTTTTCTTGAGCCATTTGAAAATTTCTTTCCTGCTAAGCTGGCCGAGGTAGGTAATGTTATCGGCCTTATAGCCTTCAGTGTCGGGTTGTTTCCCTGCTATAAAGATGTTTCCCTTGATTTCCTTTGCTGCCTGAGCAACCAGTCTGATATTCTTAGCTTCATCCCATAACCTGCCCATGCTGAAAATAATGGGCTGTTTTTCTTCTTTAACACCATAGTCGGTAAGGTTCAAACCATTGTAGATGACCTGGGCATTTTTGAAGTCCCCATAGATTTGCTGATAAACGGTTAGCATGGCTTTGGTAGGGGAAACTACTATATCTGCGGTGTGGAATGCTTTTTTTACCGTATCAAAATACCTGTCGGCAGGAAGCGGCTTATTTTTTACGGCCTGCCACCAGGAAGCCACACAGGAGTGTGCTACCAGTATAACCGGCACGTTCCAGTCCAGGGCTGCCTGTGGGTAGTTGTTGAAGTGGAGTAAGTCTGGTTTTTCATTCCGGCTGATCTCCTTTATCCATTCATTGGTTTTTTCAACATCTTCCCAGGGGTCGTTCATCCACTCCAGTTTGTAAGGGCGATGGTAAAATTTGGCATCGAGTTGGTCAGCCTGGGCTTGTTGCCCCTCGCTGAGGGTTGGCCCAATGGCTACCAATACCACCTCTATCTGGCTTTCTGTCAGGCAGGAAACCAGGTCTACGGCATAGTGCCATACACCTCCGACGGTATCGGTAGTCATCAGTATTTTCATAGTCTGGTGAAGTTATAAATGTCCTCAAGCAGTGCTGCTGATTTGATGAGTTCGTTGTTGGCACTGCTAAATTTATTGCTGTGGGCCAGTTTTTCAGCCCATCTTTGTATGGCCTTGCCTCCCCAGTCGTCAGGAGGGGTCACTATGGTTTCAGCATGGTTCTGAGTATAGATATCCGCCTGAAAGTCATAGAAAGAACCATTTACATTGTGGAAGCAGGCGCCGCCCTCGGTGCCGTAGATTTTCAGGTAGATGTCTGCATCCTTGCCTACAGAGAGCTTCCAGCTACAGGCCATGCGTACGCTGATGCCGCTCGATGTACATAATTGTGCTTCTGCGAAATCTTCCACTGTTTCCCAGTGGTTGGAAATCGATTTCCCGCCGGATAAAATATTGGCGTAGCGAACCTCCGTGGAAGGAGCATCAAAGAGGTAGAGCATCAGGTCTACCAGGTGTGAGCCCAGATCCATGAGGCAGCCGCCCCCGGAAAGTTTAGGATCATAAAACCAGGATTTGTCCGGCCCGTAGGCATTATGGAAAACGGCTTCCACAGCATAAATTTTACCCAGCTTTTCTTCATCCAACACCTCTTTTATGGCTTGTATGCCTTTCGTATAGCGGTAAGAATAATCCACACAAAGCAGCTTATCAGATTTCTGGGCCTGATTGACCACTGCTTTGGTTTCGGCCAGGTTCCTGCCCAGTGGTTTCTGACAAAAAACTGCCTTTCCATGCTCAAGAGCAGTGATTGCCTGCTTGGCATGCAAGGCACTGGGAGTGGCAATGACCACACCGTCGATATTTTCTCCCAGCATATCTTCCAGGCAGTCATGCTTTTTTGCGTGAGGCACTACTTTCAAAGTTTCCTCTATGCTTGGGGCATCCGTATCGCAAATAGCAATATTTTCCGACAGATTCGCTGAAACGAGTGATTCAAGCCTGTTCTTGCCGATCCATCCTACACCTAAAAAACCCAGTTTAGGGAGCATGTCTTGTTGTATTTCTACCAATTCTTCCATGTTGATTTTAAAATGCTTTATTTAAATTTTATGTATCCTTTGATAAAACCTTCGGGGCAGTCAGCGAGCAAATTGAAAGCCTCGGGCAGCTCATTAAAGTCAAATTGGTGCGTAAGTAATTTGTGCGGATCAAGCCGCCCTTCTTCAATGGCTTTTATAGCATGCCGAATGCCTGATTTATATTTTTCAGGGTCACGTTCATGAGCGTTGATGACATCTATAGCTTTCCAGTTCCACTGCTGCATGTTTACCTTGCGGAGGTCGTCCTGATGGTATCCTGCAATAATAAATTTGCCGTAGTAACCTATGATTTCAGTCCCGAGGTCAAGCGGCCACTGTTTGCCCGTGCACTCGATCACCCGGTCACAACCTTTGCCATCAGTGAGTTGCTGTATAGTTTCAATGATTTTATAGTGGTCATCCATTTTAATGCAGCGGTCTGCGTCATCGGCGGCCATCTCGAGTGAGGAGTCCCTTCTGGATAATGCCAGTACGCGGGCGCCTTTTTCTTTGGCCAGCTTTACCAGCCCGAGGCCAAGAAAGCCGAGGCCGATAATGGCAACCGTCTGTCCCTCCCGGATGTCTGCCCTTTCAGCAATGTTCATCATGCAACCAAATGGCTCTCCCGGAAACGGAACGCCAGCTAGCTGCTCCGGGATCAGCACGCAGTCAGAAGCAGGGACTGCCACGTATTCTGCAAAAGCATTACCCTGTAGGATAGCTACCCGCTGACCGGGCTTAAAATGGCTCACTTCGCTGCCGGTTTGCTCTATTACACCCCAGCCCTCATGGCCAGGTGTGCCTGGCTCCATAGGATAGTCAAACCACTCTCTGCCTTCCCATACCGGGATATTGGAAGCGCAAAGCCCTACGCCTTCCATTTTAACCAGAAGCTGGTCTTTTTCGAGCTGTGGAGTGGTTAATTCCACATACTCTATGGATTTGGGATTATTGATAACGGCCGCCTGATAAGTATCAGTGGTCGGCCGGGTTAAAACTGAATCTTGCTGTTGGTATTTAGTCATGTAAAACTCCGTTTGATAATTGTTTGATTTCCAAATGTGGTTTGTATTCTTTTTGCAGCCAGTTGTAGAGCTTCTCTATTCCTTTGTCTATCGATACTGACGGAGACCAGCCGACTGCTTTTTTATATTTCCGCGAATCAGAGACATAGTACACCTGATCGCCGGTCCTGAAATCGCCAAACTCCAGGTCTATTTTCTGGTCGCCTTTTTTGATCTCTATCAGATTGATCAGTTCGAGCAGGCTGATGGAATTGCTTGCTCCTCCACCAATGTTAAAAGCTTCACCACTGATGTTTTCCACATTGTCCCAGGCCAGTTGAAATGCCCTGACCAGGTCTTCGACAAAAAGGATGTCCCTGACTTGTTTGCCATCGCCGAAAATCTGGATGGGCTTATCCTTAATGGCATTGATTAGAAAATGTGCTACCCATCCCTGGTCTTCGGTACCAAACTGGTGCGGCCCGTAAATGCAGCTCATTCTAAACACCACTGCTTTCAGGTCAAAAGAACGGGCATAATCCAGTACATACTGCTCTGCTGCGCCTTTTGAACTGCCATAAGGACTATGGAAGTTGAGTGGTTGCGTTTCATTGATGCCATACTTTTTAATATTTGCATCTGCCGGGAAGTACCTGAAATCCGAGCTCTCAAACGAGATGTCGGGCAGGCTTCCGTAAACCTTATTGGTAGAGGTAAACACTACCGGAGGTTGTTGTTTTGAGTTTCGGATGGCCTCCAACAGGTTAAAGGTGCCCTTAATGTTCACATCAAAATCATAGGTAGGGTCTTCCAGGCTGGTTGTTACTGCTACCTGAGCGGCCAGGTGATACACCATCTGGGACTTATCCACTGCCCGTTTGAGGGTGAAGTAATTCCGGATATCGGCCAGCTCCACCCTGATATTTTTGTTGTTATGTTCGGAAAGCAGCCATTCCAGGTTTTTTTCCACGCCGGGACGGGAAAGGTTGTCATAAATAATCACTTTATGCCCCTGGTTGAGCAGGTGGTTGGCCAGGTTAGTACCCACAAAACCGGCTCCTCCGGTTATCAGTACATATTTTCCGTCATGGGCCGTGCTTTGTCGGCCTTTGGGTTCGTTGTTTTCCCACCAGTCGATCTCCCTGAGGCTGTAGATGTCAAAAAGCTCAAGCATCCGGTACAGCAATTTGGGCTTGCCTTTGGCATTCTTTAACCCAAAATAATACTCCCTCTCATCCAGGTGAAAACCATCTACCGTGGGTCTTGTAGGGCAAAGGTCATATAAGGAGTACCAGTATACACGGTCAGCCGTAGAGCTGGTGGCTTTGACAAATTCCTGGAGCTGCTGTTTTTCATCATACTGCCAGGTGGAGAAGCCAGCCTCGGTAATCCAGATCTCAGGCTCCAGGTTATGGTCTTTCAATACTTTCTTTACCGCTTCAATCTGGTCATCCCACGGTCTGAAATGGGAGTCGAAGGAGCCGGGAAATCCATGGATACCAACCGCATCTATGTTTTCAAGTACATTGCGGCGGGCCATAAAGTCGAGCCAGTTCGTATCAATAGGGCTCATGCCGCCCAAAGCCACCTTCTTGCCAAGTTGTTTCGACCAATGGGCAGCGCATATGATCATTTCACTGAAAATATCCCAGTTGGAATCCAGTGTATAGTCATATTCGCTCCGGTTGTTAGGTTCGTTCCAGAGTTCCACCCAGTCGAAATGCTCACCATATTTGCCGATGAACACATCCATAAAGTCGGCATACCTTTTTGGCCCCTTGGGTGGTGAGGAGGTTTTATGCTCAATGCCTATGGATGGTGGTGTGTATAGAAAGCAGGGCAGGATCTCCACCTGCTCTGAAAGCTTGGGCAGTAGCCAGTCATACCATTCCGGGCCTTCTTTGGTATAAAAATCTGCCCAGGAGATACCGGTTCTCAGGTGTTTTATCCCCAGCTTTTTCAGGTCTTTGAGTGTTTGTTCTACTCTGTCGTATTCTCCAATGTGGAACCACTGAAGGATTCCTACCTCCTTGGATTCCTTCGTTTTTCTTCTTTTATGTGTATTGTTATAGCTTCTTCTCATGGTTGGTATCGGTTATGGGTTAGACAGTAAGGCCTCTTGAGGCCAGCTCTTCTTTTGCCTGGTCAACATGGTCAACTGCCATTTGGTCTTCCAGCCAGGTGGCCAGCTCTTTCATGCCTTCCCGAAGTGAAACTTTTGGGGTGTACCCTAATATGTTTGTGGCTTTTGAAATATCGGCAAAGCAATGCCTGATATCCCCGACACGATACTCACCTGTGATCTCAGGTTCTATGTATGACTTGTTCAGCGTCTCTGCAAGCTGATAGGCCAGGGCACTGATCGAGTAGCTGTTTCCGCTGCCAATATTGAAAACTTCGTTAGCCGCCTCCGGTGTTTCCAGTGCCAAACGGCATGCCCTGGCTATATCGTGTACATGTACAAAATCCCGCTGCTGATGGCCATCTTCGAAAATCAATGGAGGCCGGTCGTTAAGCAGCCTCGATGAGAAAATAGCCAGTACACCTGTATAAGGATTAGATAATGCCTGGCGGGTTCCATATACATTAAAAAACCTCAGGGCTGTTACAGGTATGTTATAAGCCTGGCCTGTCATCAGGCACATTCTTTCCTGGTCATATTTGGAAAGTGCATAGACAGATGAAAGGTTGGGCTTTTTAAATTCTCCCGTGGCTATCGGAGATAATTTTTGACCCTCAGCACCATAAACCTCCCAGTCGTTGTCTTTTAACTGGCTTAGCGTTCTGGACGCTGACTGATAAGTATTGCCCTGGTCATCTTTGTAGAGTCCCTCACCGTAGATGCTCATGCTTGAGGCAACAATCAGTTTTTCGACAGGGTGTTTGATCACTGCCTCCAGTACGTTGGCGGTGCCTACGTTATTTACTTCCGTATACTCCTTTATTTCGTACATCGACTGCCCTACGCCTACGAGTGCTGCAAAATGATATACAGCATCCGCTTCACTGACCAGTTTTCTCACGATCTCGGGATCACGGACGTCTCCTTTGACCAAATTTACCTGTGGATTGAGGTAGTCTGGCCGCCGGCAGTTTTTGCCATGCACTTGTTCCGAAAGGTTATCTAAAACGGTTACTTTATAATTGTTTCTTATTAATTCGTCGCAGAGATGGGAGCCTATAAATCCTGCACCTCCTGTTACTAATATATTTTTCACGTTTCCCTCCTGTTGGTTTATGTGGTTAGTATTCAAGTATTGATTTAAACAATTACAATTCCAGAAGCAGGATTAAGTCCCGGATAAGGGAAAGATGTTCTTATTGATCCTTTAAAGCGGGAGGTGAGACTTCAACAGCTTCTTTAGGTTAATTATGAAATGGGGATGCAGGTACTCAATAACCAACTACCCGTGCATGAGCTTCTACACTAGACTTGCTTCGTGGGAGTAATGGTAATATCAGGAATGTTAACGGATTCAGGGAGTTTCAGAATACGAATGACCATTTCTGCCACCTGTTCAGGGGAGAGGCTGCCCAGGCCAATGTCGTCTACGGTATGGTTGCTGCTGACCATATTTTTAAAGAATTTCGTATCGACTACTCCAGGGGCTATATTGATGATCCTGAGGAGTCCCTGCGTTTCGAGCCGGAGCGTATCGCTGATCATGTTTATGGCGGCTTTGGTGGCTGAGTATATGCCTCCGTACTCATAAGGTTGCCGGCCACTGATGGACGACATAAATACTATATCACCCTGCTTTCTCTCCAGCATTTCGGGTAAAAAAGCCCTTATAAATCGTAAGGTGCCCATTAAGTTGATGTCTATGGTCTTTTGCCATTTGTCAGGATCACCCTCGGCAAGCTTTTCGTGGATGCCTTGTCCTGCGTTCGATACCAACACATCGGGGATGCCGTATTTCTCTTTTACATGCCCATAGAGCTTATCAATATCCTTGGCAGAAGTAATGTCGCATGGTACATGGTCGACGGTCGATGAAGGTTCAGCAGTTATATCTGCATTTATAACCTGATAGCCATTGGCAATCAATGCTTTGGCAGTTGCTTCTCCTATTCCTGAACTTCCGCCCGTAATTACAGCAGTCATTTTCTCAATCATATACAATCAATATTAAGCAGATTCAAAAATGAATTCCGCTAGTTGTACATTCAGGAACTGTGCCAAGCCACCCAGATTGATGCCGACTGGAAGGTATATGCTGTTGCCGGATTTTATGTAGCCTTTCCGGATAGGGCAGACGGTCTTTATTTATTCATAAAACCCATCGGGTTTTGGTGAAAGATCTTGTTGAGCAGTTTGTATAGCTCAGGGTGCTTACTTTTTAAAAGCTGCGGTCTTTGGAAAAAGTATTCACTGGCCACAGGCAGAAATTCTTCTTCGGTTGTGGCTCCGTAAGGATTGATGTCTGATTGGTTATTCCTTATTTTCTGCATCTCCTGGTGCATTACGCGGAACCATGGCTCGGCATATTTGTGCTCCATAAGTGCATCGGGAATGCCGTCAATACTGCCATCCGACTCGTCTAGCAGGTGTACAAACTCATGAATGCCTACATTCCTTTTATGCTGTGGATGCTCAAATCCGAAATGAAGGTCTTTCTTCGACAATATCATTTTTCCATTCATGATACCATTGCCCACCATACCAGATATTGACCTGTCTTCCCCGGCAGTTTCATAATTGCTGTTAAAGGAATTGGGATAGAGCAGTACTTCATCCAGGTGGTTGTATTCCCATTCGGGAAAGGCAAAGATAGGTATGATGGCGCTGCTGGCTACCAACAGGCGGTCGAGATCGTCCACATCCGTGTCGATGCCTTTAATGCGTTTCTCAGCCAGAAAGAAGTAAACTTCCTTTTCAAACTGCACTTTTTTATCCGCGGGAAGCTCCCTGTAGAATTTAACATTTT
Organism: Fulvivirga kasyanovii; assembly: GCF_009711405.1. Classification (GTDB taxonomy): domain Bacteria; phylum Bacteroidota; class Bacteroidia; order Cytophagales; family Cyclobacteriaceae; genus Fulvivirga; species Fulvivirga kasyanovii. The sequence goes on from NZ_SMLW01000678.1 coordinate 17,416, forward strand.
CACTTAACATCGTTTTCCACGCTTCGGGGAACTGCTCTTGCAGCGCTTTGTTTCTTTTTCTTATTCTTCGGGTTAACCTGCGGAAGACAAGGTATGCCATAAGCAAAGCCACCGGAATATAAATGGCGAGCAATGTATGGTTATGGTCATACAGGGGATAGCTCAGCATGGTTACAGTGAGAAAAGTGGCTGTGGCTACAAAGTAGTGGAAGAATGAAGGTTTGAAAGGGTTGTTCATTAAGCTTTAAGGTAAAAAAGAATATCCGAATACAACTCCGGCAGGTGGGGGCGACGATCCCGTCGGGTAGTCAAAGTTACACCTTTTGCCATTTCTCTATGGAGTTGGGCTATAACTTTCGATGAACAACCCGGAAAAAATGGATAGTGTTAGTACTTGGATACACCCTTAAATACGGTTGATTCATCGGGTGCGCGAAAGTGCCCTGAAAAGGTTATTCTTTGACCGAAGGTGCCGGATAATACAGCTCTTGCCATACCATCATCAAAAACCGTCATTTTAAGGTCAGACATGCCCATGGTTAAGGAAGCAATTTTGGCAACAACCGTTATAGGACCTTCTTCATTTTGAATCGTATAATCCGATATCTCCCCTTCTATAGTTACCCCGCTTATGCCGTTCCAGTTGGCTACTTTATCAAATGTCAACTGAATGATTATGTCGTCTTTTTCAACTTTAACGAAGTTAGTGGTAGAACTCACGGCAAAGGTATTGAGGTCTTTGTCATAAATCATATTGGCCTCAATAATAAAGGTTCTGTCCTTGATCAGCTTAAGTTGCTTTTTCTGCTTTTCCTGGTATTGTTTTTCTTTCGCCCCGGCCTGCTCCTGCTTTATCTGAGCTGTCAGGTTTTGGCTAAACAATAAAAGTGTGGCAATTATAATTGTGCTGTAAATTTTCATATCATCTCCTCATTAAAAGCTCTATTACTTTAATGAATGGAGTTATGAAAAAGTTATCCGGAATGTCAAAAATTTAATTGATCGCCAGGGATTAATGATTGAGAATATCAATGACCAATTTGTTGAGTTCCATCAAAGCTTCATTGTCTTTGATAATGTAGTCACGAAGGCCGTTTTCAACAAAGGCATCGCGAAGGTTGATATCTATATCATTGAGGATCAGTACTTTCTGATTAGGGTTAACTTCCGATATTTTTTCCAGGGTTTCCTGTCCGGTTAGTGCGTTGGGCATGCCTTTGTTAATATAAAAATTAAGCAATACCAGGTCCGGATTGAGGGAGAGGTTTTCCAGACAACTTCTACCGGTAGCGAAATTTCTTACCTTGAATTTGTAGAGGTTATCAGTGTCTGACTTGATCTCCAGCTTATTGAAATGTGTATTCAGGATCTGGAGGAAATGAGGATCATCATCTACCACAAATACCAGTAGCTCTTCTTTCTTAACCTGCTTATCGGCAACTAATTCTGAAGGAAACTTGATACGAATAATGTCATTTTGAGGAGATCGTGTATTGCGGTAGTCATCTACCTTACTCAAAGAAAAACGTGGCATTCAGGCTAAGGGTTATGGGGTATTAAATGTTTTCTTCCTTCACAAAACTTACACGGATACAAAAATAACATTTTTGATTTATTTTCATAACTTTTTGTAAAATACTGTCTGGGCATTAAAAAAGGCGAGGTTTTAGCCTCGCCTTTTCAGCTTTTTGCAGCTATATTTTAATCCTCTCCAAGAAAAGGATATCTGTAATCTGTTGGAGGTACGAAAGTCTCCTTAATGGTTCTCGGAGATACCCATCTCAACAGGTTTAGCGCAGAACCGGCCTTGTCATTGGTACCGGAAGCCCTGCTTCCACCAAATGGCTGCTGACCTACTACTGCGCCTGTAGGTTTGTCATTGATGTAGAAATTACCCGCAGCATGGACCAGCTTTTTGGAAGCCAACTCTACGGCGTACCTGTCTTTAGATATGATAGAACCGGTAAGTGCATAAGGAGAGGTGCTGTTGACCAACTCTAATGTTTCCTCAAAGCGCTCTTCCTGGTACACATAAATAGTAACTACAGGCCCGAAGATCTCTTCGCAAATGGTTTTTGACTTAGGGTCTTTAGTTACAACCACGGTAGGTTCAATGAAATATCCTTTTGACTTATCATATCCGCCTCCTGCAATAATTTCGCTCATGTCGTTGTTTTTCGCATGATCGATATATCCGGCGATTTTATCAAAGGCTTTCTCGTCAATAACAGCATTTACAAAATTGCTGAAATCTTCTGTTCCACCCATTTTGATATCTTTCAGGTCTTCCTGGATATATTTTTTTACATCGTCCCAAAGGTTGGCAGGTACATATACCCTGGATGCTGCCGAACATTTTTGTCCCTGGAATTCGAATGAACCTCTAACAATAGCAGTAGCCAGTTCTTTGGCATTGGCAGATTTGTGCGCAACGATAAAGTCCTTGCCACCTGTTTCACCTACGATTCTTGGGTAGGTTTTATATTTTTCAATGTTCTGGCCAATGGTTTTCCACAGGTGACGGAATACGCCTGTACTTCCTGTAAAGTGGAGGCCTGCAAAGTCAGGGTGGTTAAATACCACATCACCTGCAGCAGGTCCGTCAACATAGATCAGGTTGATCACACCATCAGGCAAACCGGCTTCTTTGAATACTTCCATAATTACCTGCGCAGAGTAGATCTGGGTATAAGCAGGTTTCCAAACTACGGTGTTGCCCATCAATGCTGCTGAAGCGGGAAGGTTTCCTGCAATGGCAGTAAAGTTGAATGGAGTGATGGCAAAGACGAAACCTTCCAAAGGACGGTACTCGAGCCTGTTCCATACACCTGGAGATGATTCGGGCTGGTCCTGATAGATCTGCGACATATAGTGCGCATTGAAACGCAGGAAGTCTATCAGCTCACAGGCAGAGTCAATCTCGGCCTGGAAAGCATTTTTAGATTGTCCCAGCATAGTAGCCGCGTTGATCTTTGCACGGTACGGGCCGGCCAGAAGATCTGCTGCTTTTAAAAATATACTGGCTCTGTGTTCCCAGGCCAGCTCTGCCCATGCCTCCTTAGCACCTAAAGCTGCATCAATGGCTTGCTGTACATGTGAAGAATCTCCTTCATGGAAATAACCCAGCACGTGCTGATGGTCATGCGGAGGATTCAACGGTAATTTTTTGTCAGTCCTGACCTCCTCACTACCGATGTACATGGGGATATCAACCTGTTTAGACCTCGCTTCCTCAATAGCTTTTTTCAAACTAGCTCTCTCCGGTGAACCCGGTCCGTAAGAAAGTACGGGCTCATTTTTCGGAAGGGGCACATTGTAAACTCCTTTTGGCATACTTTATATATGATTATAATGTAAGAAATGATGTGTTTAGGCGGGCAAATTTACGCCATAACTTTGTAAAATCCGACCAGCCTACAGGATATTCATGAGCTGGCTCAAACAGTTGATCTCCAGGTGGATATTTTCGCGGTGTACTTTCCGCAATGGATTGAAATAGACTGAATCGATGGATGCGCCCTGGGCACCCAGCACGTCGGCCAGCAAGTTGTCGCCCACCATGAGGGTGTCGTTACAAGTAGAGCCGGCCACTTCCAGCGCATGGTTAAAGATCTCTTTTGAGGGCTTACGATGACCTATGGTTTCGGAAGTGATCATACCGCTGAAATAGTTTTTCAGTTTGGAGTTGGAGAGCTTGATCTCCTGTATATCATCAAAGCCATTGGTGAGGATGTACAGGTCATATTTTTGCTTCAAATAGCCCAGCACATCATGGGCGTAAGGCAGCAGGTTGGTTTTGGTAGGGCAGAGGTTGAGGTAGTCGTCGGAGAGGCGCAGGGCGAGTTCTGTATCCTGAATGCGGAAGTGCTTCAATATGCGATGAAAGCGTTCTTGCCGGATAGTAGTGCGGTCGATAAGCCCATGGTCGTACTGGCGCCAAAGGCCGGAGTTGACCCGGCCGAAGCGGTCGTGGAACTGATCGAATGAAAAACCGCAGAGGGCGTTGAGTTTATAGTTGACATATATTTCATTCAGCGTTTCCTGCGAATTTTTCTCGTAGTCCCAAAGGGTATGGTCAAGATCAAATAATATTACTTTGTATTTCTGCATTAGCTCTGCCAGTTTCTAGTCTGTAGTTTGTTTAATGCCAGCTCCCTGTTAGAGTACATCGTTTTATAGGCCTCAAGGTCACCGCGAAGTACCTGGTCCTTTTGTAAAAATTGAAATATCTGATTGATAATGTCGTAGACCTCATCTTTTAAATGATAGAATACCCACTGGTCCTGCTTGCGTGTGTTCAGTATACCTGAGTTTTTCAGGTATATGAGGTGCCGTGATGTTTTGGTCTGGGTAAAATCCAGGATCAGTTCCAGGTCAGAGATGCACATTTCCTTATTCTTGAAAATAAGGTGAAGGATGCGTAACCTGGATTCATCAGAGCAAGCTTTGAAGATCTGGGAGCCAAAAGACAAACTAAAATTTTTTAATCTCATAGTTAAGGTCTGGTTGAATCAAAATTAAAATAAATACTGAACATTATAAGGAAAATTGGCGTTCAATTGATATCTTCGAAATCCTATACATCCATAGTTTTAGTACGTTGAAGTGTTTGAAAAAGGTTCGTGGAAAGTATTTATGGCTTGCGGTGCTGCTGTTAGCAGTGCTCGCCCTATCAGGGGTTGACGTTCAGGCGCAAGGCAAGAAAAAAGTAATTCAGCTTTCAGGTATTGTTCTGGGCGAAGACAGCGTCTCAGGAATTCCCGGGGTGCACGTGTATGTGCCCAAAGCGGGAAGAGGAACAACCACCAACAGAGTTGGGTATTTTTCTATGCCTACACTGGTGGGGGATGAGATCGTGATCAGTGCGATCGGCTATGAAAAACAATACTACAGAATACCCGACACCGATAAAGAAAACCTGACGATACTGATTGAACTGGTTTCCGATACCACATTCCTGGAAACCGTGGAGATCATGCCTTTCCCTACAGAAGAGATTTTTAAAGAAGCTGTGCTGGCGCTTAACCTGCCGGTAAGGGAAGATGTGAACAACGAAAATCTGAACGATGAACTACTGGCACTCATGCTCCAAACCACACCTATGGATGCCAGTATGAACCATAGGTATTATATCGATAACTGGGTGCAGTACCAGGGGGATAAATTTGGCCCCAGACCCAACCCTTTGTTGAATCCATTTAACTGGGCCAGGTTTTTCAAGTCTTTGAAAAATAAAAACTAAACCTTTCCGGCTATATCGCGAGGGATACGATAATAAGGATAAACAATACCAAGTATACCACCCCAATCAACCATTTGTAAAATCTAAACTCTGCACCTTTCATTGTAGTAATTGTTTGTATGTTTCTTTTACTTAATGGGTAGCAGAAGCTGTGCCAAATGCGTAAATCGGCTTATATGGCTTGTTTTGGGTAATTTTTAGGTGTTGCAACCTGTAATAATTCTAATTATGGGATTTGTTCTATTATTTGGAATGCCCTGTCGGAGTTAAAATAATTTATCAAAGTTCTTCCAGCAGTTCTCTGGATTCTTCAAAATAAGGCGAACCCTCCTGTATTTTCAGGAGCTGCTTTTTGCAGGCTTCTTCATTTCCCTGTTTAAGGTAGCTCAGTGCCAGGTACCAGCTTGCAGTAGATTGAAAGATAGACGTGCCCTGTTGTACATCCGTTAGCAGTTGCTCTGCCTGTGGATACATTCCGGTTTCAATATAGGACAGGGCCAGGTAAACTTTCAGCCTGGGGTCGTCGGGGCCTGCTTCTGACAATTGTTTAAGGAGAGTGGCAGCCTCGGCATATTTTCCATTATTAAAAGCTTCTTCTGCCGCAATGGTCAGTGATTGATCATCACTCCGGCTTGAAAGTGCCAGGGGTTCATACCGGGCATAATCGCTGTATTGCGGAGCCTCAGACAGCCAGTTGATAATAAACACAAAGCTCAGAGCCAATACTATGCATGCTGCGGCAGCCCAATAGATATTTCGCAGGGGCAGTACTTTTCCCTTTTTGGTTGATGTAGTAAAAAACTCCTCAGAAACAGTTTCAAGGGTATGTTTAAGCTGCTCTTCTCCCTTTTTTCTTTTTTCTTTGGCTTGCAGACTCTCGTTTACCTCTGTATAAACACGCACCGTGTCTGCAAAGTCGGCATCCTGCATTTTCAATTCAAAATCCTTCTGCTCCGCTTCGGTCAGGTCGTTGTTCAGATATTTTTCTATGAGGTGATAGTCTTCCGCGCTCATGCTACAATTCGTTAAGGTTCTTAAACTCTTTCGACTCACGAACCAGATCGGTTAAATGTCCCATGCATAAAGACTTTTTCTTTCTTACATAGGCATAGGTTACGCCAAGTTTTTCAGCCACTGCTTTCATGGAATCTGTCTGCATGGACAGCTTTATCAGCTCACGGCACTTCTCACTCAGGGCATTCAACTTGTCAGCCAGTAGCTTACTTTTCAGTTCATACAGTTCTGTACTGTCTGCTGTTTGTTCGCTTTGTCTGTCTACAGATGCAATATCCTCTTCAATTGTTACCTCCTGGCGGTCAGTATTTTTCAATTTGTTCCACCATCGTCTTTTGCACAACAGAAAGAAGTAAGCATCAAAAGGGCAGGTGAGTACCAGTTTTTTTTCAAAGGCCTGCCGGTATATAACTATTAACGTTTCCTGGATAACATCCCTGGCATCATTTTCATCTCCGCTGTTCTTTTTTATGAACGAGACTACCTTGCCGGAAAATTTATCATAGATCTCCCGGATCACAGCGCTGTCATTTTGCAGGAGCGCTTCTATATACCTTTGGTCACTATGGGCTTTGGGGCTATCCATGATAAGTAAGAATGCTAAACAAGTTCATTTTTTTGTCTTCTGAAATTTATTTCAAAAAAACTTCTGCCCGATGGGTAACAATTTGGAAAGCAGTTGATCTAGGGGTGTAAAACAAAAATTGAAAATCATGAAAACTTTGAAATTTTTAACCAACCTCGTTTTTATTTTTAGCATTATGACTACTGCACTCATCGGGTGCAAGGATGACGATAATGTGACGGTGACCCCTGATGTAAAGATCCCGGATGGGGAAGCATTGCAGGAGAAGTACGCAGAACACCTGAATGAAGCCAGCCAGACTTTCCAGGTAGATGCTGAGAGTGGCGGTGCTGTTACCGGGGAGAAAGGTACTTACCTTTATTTCAACGCCAACTCCATGATAGATGCTGATGGCAATGATGTGACGGGCAATATCGATATTGAGCTTATTGAGCTTTACGACAAGGCGCAGATGCTTTTGGGTGACAAGCCGACCCGTGGCCGCCAGGAAGATGGTTCTATTGCTACCCTGGTTTCAGGGGGTGAATTTTTTATCAATGCGACGCAGAATGGGGAGCAATTGCAACTCAAGCCCGGTATTGGCTTCCAGATCGTAGTGGAAACCGATAGTCTGGATATGGACATGCAATTGTTTGTCAATGAAAATGGTGATTGCCTGGAGGCCGATTGTGAGGTGATCTGGGAAGAGGCCAAGGGCAGACTGGAAGCAGGCGATGCCCAGGGAGGTAATGGTGACGGTGGAGGAGCTTACTATGGCTTTGCCGATAATTTCGGATGGACAAATATTGACAGATGGTACAGCGATCCGCGCCCGAAAACCACGCTTTATGTGGATGTGCCCGAAGGTTATGATAATACCAACTGCAGTGTTTTCCTATCGTACGATGGTGAACCTGCTGCGCTGGCAAAGTTTGATGTATATGACGAAGAAACCGGCCTGTTTACTGAGCACTATGGGCAAATTCCTATAGGACTGGAGGTGCATTTTATTGTGCTGTCAGTTATTGATGATCAGTATTATTATGCTATTCAGGGTGCTACAATCACTGAGGATCACGTAGAGCTGATCGGTGACCTTAGCCCCACTACAGAGGCTGAGCTTATCCAGATGGTGGAAGACCTTCCCTGATAGTTATTGATCGATCCCTCAGTTCCTCTCCCTGTTTTTCGGGGAGGGGATTGAGTGGTTTCTGTCCAATCGCCTCTGCATACCGCACGGGAGGTTGTTGCCCTGGTTTTTAGAATATTACTGAAATTTAGGGATTTACGCTCCAGGCCTTTAATTTGGCTTAAGCTATATTTTTAATATATTATCGTTTAGCTTTCCTTTTAACAGGGGATATCAACTTAACCACCATGCAACGGATCATCATTTTCATTACCATACTTTCGCTCGGTCATATGGCGAGAGGCCAGCTAGTAACGGATACTACAACCCGAAAGGCTGAAATACTATTTAACCAATATGACAATAAAGTGGAGTTCCAGGCTGACACGCCCCCTCTGGTACAGATCTCCGGCGCTCCGGAGGCGTTTTATACTTATTTCTGGGAGTTTGGGGATGGCCATTTCAGCTTTGAGGAAAAACCTGAACATGTTTATAATGACAAAGGCGAATATCAGGTAAGGCTCCAGGTGACCAACAACTATGACAATGGCAAGCCACCACCCAGCCGACCTAAAATCCTTAAAGTGGGTGAAGTTAACGAGCAGCCCGGCCCGCTTTCAGTGGAAGGTGACTTTCAGGGACTCGCCATGGTGAAAACCAGGGAGCCAGTGCCCAATGAGGATATGGTAGTGGTAATGAGGTATAAAAATGACCTGGGCTATGCCTCTAACGGCAAACTATACATCTACTATAATGAACGGAAGTTTAAAGCCAATAATTTTGAAATTGCTGATGTAAGGACGCATCATAGTGAAAAGCCGGCAGAAGATATGTTGTTGTCAGCCCATTTTAATACCAACGCCCTGTTTGCATCCCATGAGGCCTGGGCATCGGCAGGTATGGGAGCAGGTATGTTTCCTTTCTGCCCGTCACCGGGTGATTCTGTCAGAAACCATGTGTTTATTACCGAAGAGGAGTCGGAGCGGGAGTTTAGAGATAAGTTGATCTTTAAGTTTGAAGACCTGGCTCCAAAAGAGGAGCGCAATATATTTTTTACCATTAAAACTACCCCTGAAATGCTCAAAGATACCAGTGCTATAGTTAAGATCAGGGGAGTATTTGTGCCGGATGAAAGGTCGGAGAGCCACCAGGTCCGGGATCTGGAGATGGAGATTACCACCTCGCATGACCCCAATAAAATGGCAGTTTCCGATACACGTATTAATTATCGTCTTGCAGATAAAAAGCGGTTGAAGTACAAAGTACGGTTCCAAAATAACGGCGAGGGGCCGGCCACTACCATCAGGCTGGATGTGGATGTGCCCTCTATCATTGATAAGAGCACCCTCAAACTGCTGGATACCTATCCGGAATGCCCTGTTTGTCCGGATAGTGATTCATTGACAGTAAGCTATAGCTGCATCGATACGGTTTTTTCTGAAAAGCAGATCTCATTCATATTCAACAACATATACCTGCCAGGCAGTAACCAGGAAGGAGTGCACAAGTACGACTCTACCAAAGGTTTTGTAAGGTACAGTGTGAAATTGAAGGACAAGGCTCCCAAAATTAATTCTGCGAGCCGTACAGCTATCATCTTTGACAAAAATGAGCCTATACTTACCAACTATAGTAAAACCCATTTTAAGCCGGGGTTGTCATTAGGGGCAATGCTTGGGTACAATTCGGTAAACTCTCTGGACAACAGCCGAAATTACTTTATTGGTATTACAGCCTCGCCATACAAACCCCATCGCGGATATCTCCAGGCCGAACTCCAGGTCAGCAAGGGTACTTTTGAGAGCAGCCGTAACTATGAAATCCGGACTGAACTGGAGCCGGGTATAGACATCATGGAGCTTACCCAGGTCGATGAACAGACAGACTTTGAATATATGGACATTACACTGGTCCCGGTATCGTACAGGTATAACCTTAACCATTTTATGGGTGTAGGTGGTGGCGTACAGATCTCCGGCAGATTGTACGAAGAATACGAGCAAACATCCGATTACGAGTACTTTCTGGAGTTTCCACAAAATCGTATCGAGCCTAATCAGGACAAGCCTGCAGAAACTTTTGTTACCAGTAAAAAGGATCGTACGACTGAGCTTAACCCCGGTGTCTTTGCGGGGATAAACCTGGGCTCGGCCAGGATAGGGCCAAGCGTTGGCATGCGGTATATCTGGCAGGTGAATGAACCCCGGAATGTGTGGGCGTTTTACCTGCAATGGAAGTTTTAAATGCACGGTATGAGGTTAATTTCTGTCTTGAGTATATGCTTCCTGCTGTCCGGGTTTTCGGAACAGGTTTCTGCCGAATCTCCTTTTCAGCAGAGAGTGGAAGCGCTTATCAGGCAGGATAGTCTCGATGCATTTATATATACTTACCTGGATGAATTTCTAAAAGATCCGGTTTATGAGCGGCTTTATTTGTTTGATGAGGCCGGTGAGAAACAGTGGCGTGAACCAAGGAGTGCGCAGGAGTACCTTGCCAGCACCATATTCCTGTGCAACAAAGGATATTATAACCTGAAATTCAGTCAGGTAGACGAGGCAGTGAGTGCTTATGAAAGTGCCTGGGGGTATGATCAGCAATTTGATTTTAGGGACTTCGATATTATAGAATACTGTCTGAAACCGCTGGGCAATGCCTACAGCATGCTTGGCGACTACACCAGTGCTGAGAACACCATCAAGAGTTACCTCCTGGAGGCTCAGAAAAGAGGGTTAAAAGACCAGCAAACCTCCGCTTTGATCAATCTCTCTATTGTATATCATGACACAGGCAAAAATAAGGAAGCTATAGAAGTGTTAAACACTGCGCAGGAAAGCAACTCCGGAAGCTCTGGCCTGATCTACTCCAACCTGGCAAAAAATCACCTGACTTTAGGTGAGTACGATATGGCAGACCGATATGCCAGGAGGGCAATGGCTCTTTTTGAAAAGGCAGGGGCAGATCAGTCAGGTTACTTGAGCAATATCTATAGCATACTTTCATCGGTCAACCTCAAAGCTCGTGATACTGTTGAGGCATTGAATTTTTTGCGTAAAGCCAGAAGCCTGATGGAAACGGGCTCCACGGGTAAGTCGCGGGATTATGCCAAGGTGATTGTTCAGGAGGCCAATGTGCTGTATGCGATGGGCAATAGTGCGGCTTCAATAAACATTTACCGTCAGGCCCTTCAGCAGCTCATTCCGCAATTAGGAGAGAAGCAATTGCTGCCTTCGGAAGATATGCTGTACGCAGAAAATACTTTGAAAGAGGTATTTGACGGTATGGCGGGTGCATTCGTGAGCCTGGATTCCCTGGACCAGGCGATCGACTGCTATAAAAAAAGTTTTAGTGTAGAGGAGCGGCTGAAAGAAACTTACAGCTATGACGAGTCCAAATATTTGCAGCAAGGTGAGAACAGGTGGCGTGCTGAGCAGGTGCTTGACCTCTGTTACAGGCTGTTTTCCTTGAGCAAGGACATTCACTATGTGAGGGAAGCCTTCGCGGTGGCGGAAAGAACAAAGTCAGTCGCGCTCAGGGACAAGTTGTATAACCGGATGACCTGGGAAAAATTTGCGGGAGATTCAGTATTGGCAGGTAGAAGAAAGCTGGCCCGGCACAAGGCGCAGGTTGAAGCAGCACTGGTACAGGAGCAGCTCAAAGGTAGGAATGCTAACCTGGGCACCATTGAGCACCTGATGGACAGGAAGAACAAGCTCACCATGGATATGAAGGGACTTGAAAAAAGCATGCCCAGGCTAACCAGGCAAAGTCATCGGGAAATTGACTATGATAGTTTGCAGCAAAAGCTAAAGAACAATCAGCTTACTATGGTAGAGTATTTCTTTGGAGCAGAAGCTTTGTATGCTTTTGTGCTTAATGGTTCCTCCATCGCCATGTATAGAAATAGCCGGATTGCGGAGGTGAGGGAGAATATTGTACAGTTCAGTGCATTATTTACCGATGAAGTAAAAATTAATGCCGCCCCGGAGGTTTTCGCGGGGTTATCGCAAAAGCTAATGGGTATGTTGTTTCCTGGCAAGGTGAAAAATACCTTGCTGATAGTTCCTGATGGACTGCTCAATTTTGTGCCCTTTGAAGCACTGCTTACTGCCAAGCCATCTTCTGCAGACTATAGCCAATGGCCGTGGCTGATCAATAGTAATCCCGTGTTTTACCAATATTCCGGAGCCCTTTATTTGCACGATTTTGGGCAAGGCAGGTTTGCGGATGATAAGGTGCTGGGCTTTTTTCCACGTTTTGCTGACTCTGAACGTTATTTAAAATATTCTAAAGACGAACTTGAGGGAATCCGTAAGCATTTTGATGGAAATTTTCTGAGCGATGAAAAGGCAACTAAACAGGCGTTTTTTAATCATGCTTCTGATTACTCCATCATCCACCTTTCTACCCATGCCAAACCCGGAGCACTTTATGAGCCGCCTTCCGTAGCCTTTGTGGATTCCGCCTTGCATTTGCCTGAAGTACTTGGGCTTAATTTGCATACTCAACTTTTGGTGCTGGGTGCCTGCGAAACGGGTATTGGTAAGCTATATAAAGGCGAAGGGCCTTTAAGTCTGGCTAGCGGCTTTTCGCACGCCGGTGTTAAAAATATTGTGCTATCGTTATGGAAGGTCAACGACCTCTCCACCTCCAGGCTGATGACTGATTTTTACAAATACTATGAAGAGCAGCCACAGGCACACATGGCGTTGCATCGAGCCAAACTAGCTTATTTGCAGCATGATGAGATAGCCATGGATAAAAAATCGCCCTACTATTGGGCATCGTTTGTATACTATGGGCAAAGTGAAACAAAAGATGCCATCCAGGCATCAGGGTATGGTATGCATATGTTTTTTGTAGCAGTTGCCCTTATCGCGATGGCGTTATACTTATATTACCGGCGACGGAGATGAAAAATTTTGATTTTGTGTTTACCTAATAATAAAATATCCCTAATATTGCGATCCGGTTTTCGGGATGTGGCATATGGTCACATATAAATCGGGATGTGGCGTCCCGACGCGTCGGGATTAGCGCACCATGTATTATGTATATATAATTGAATCGCAAATTGACAAGAGCTGGTACTATGGCTACAGTCAGAATGTTGAGAAAAGATTAGGGTATCATAATAATGGAGAAAGTCGTTACACTAAGCGTAAAACGCCATGGCAATTAATTTTTTGCAGAAGTTTTGAAAGTAAAACTGAAGCATTGAAATTTGAAAAATATTTAAAAGACTCACGAAATAAAGAATACATAAAAAGAGCATTTAGTGAGTACTTTATAAATCGGGATGTGGCGCAGTCCGGTTAGCGCACCACGTTAGGGACGTGGGGGCCGCTGGTTCGAATCCAGTCATCCCGACATTTTTAGTTTCATTTAACTTTAAACCCTTTCAAATTGATTTTGAAAGGGTTTTTTGTTTCAGTGTGTCTCAACCTTTTTCAGGTTTTTTCGTGAAATGTTTCAGCTATGTTTCAATAAAAACGAAATGTTTCAGTAAGTATGAAAGAATCCTTTTCCTTAAAGTTTGTACTAATACCCCTAAAAGAAAACCCTGAGCAGGGAAAAATTTATATCCGTATCATAGTAAACCGCAAAAAGACTGAAATAGCCACTGAGCATGTGCTGGAAAATTCAAAATGGGATGCTAGTGCCCAGCGAGGAATCAAAACACCTGCACTCAACGAAGAATTGGTTTACATTGAAAACAAGATAAGAGAGATAAAACGTCAATTAGTCTACAGTGGTAAACCAATATCAGCCCGAATAATTAAGGATATTTATACCGGGGCATCGAAGACTACCAGGTACTTAATAGAATATTTTACCGATTATATTAAGTCAATGGAGGCCATGCCCGGTGAATACTCTGAAGATTTAGTACAGCACTACAAGACCACGAAGTATCACCTGGAAGATTACCTAAAATCATTAGGGGTCAGTGATATTAAATTAGAGGAGGTAGATTATAAGTTCTTGAGAGGATTTGATCAAAATATGTTATCAAAAATAAACCCTCAGTATAAACGTCCGATGGCGAGAAATACTGCTAATAAGCAGCATTCAAGGTTTAAGAAGGTTTTGTCTACTGCTGTAAAAGAAGGGTTAATTTCTGGATTGCCTTATGTTCATTTCCCTTTAAAGAATGAAAAAACATCCAGAGAATTCTTAACAAGTGATGAAATAGAGAGAATAAGGTGTCATGCTCTGGGTGATAATTTTGGCTTACAAAAGGTAAGAGACATTTTTCTTTTTTCAGTATATACCGGATTACGCTTTTCAGATGCTTTGGCTTTGAAAATGGCGGACCTTTATATGGATAAAGACGGTACGTGGTGGATTAACAATAAAGCTCAGGAAAAAACCTTAGAAAGATTAAACGTACCTCTTTTAGAGCCTGCAAAGGAAATAATTGATAGATATGACAATGAAGAGCGTGAGGTAATGGGATATGTTCTTCCACGCTTTACAAATCAAAAAACGAATGCTTATCTAAAGACTATTGCTGATTTGGTGGGCATTAAAAAGAAATTAACACATCATATTGCAAGGCATACTTTTGCCACAACCATCACATTATCTAATGAGGTTCCCATTGAAGTTGTGAGTAAGATGCTAGGTCATACAAATTTGAGGACTACTCAGGTGTATGCAAAAATCACAAATGATTATCTGGCAAAACATGCTCAAAGCCTTAATGAAAGGTTAAAAGTGGAGAAAAAATAGCACTTCTGTTTGTCGATAGGGCCTTCTTCTAACGCTTTATAAATGATACCAACTCTTTAGGAAGAAGTATTTGCCTTCTTCCGTTATCAAGTCCCTCTATTTGCTTTAACTTCAATCGGAGTGTTTCTCTACTGATACGCAATTGGGCTGCTAGTTCAGCCTTGCTCATGGCTTTAATGTAATCTATGTTTATCAGAAGTTAATACCAGTACCGTTGCAAAGTTCTGAACACTTCGTTCGGGTTTTTAAGTAGCTAATAGATCGTTGAAATACAGATAAAATATCGTTTAACCATTTTAATTAGATCATAAACGTACATGTCATTTTCCATTTCAGCCAGACTCCAGATTATTCCGACTATACCACCCATGAAGTCCCCAGTGGAGCCTATGTTATTCATATCAATTTCTTTCCCCTGCTCTACAATCGGAATGCCCATATATTAATTCTTCAAAAAAGACAATAAACCTACATATGAGATTTATGATCGTTATTTGCAATTTTTCACGCTATCATTATAACGAATTTTATGTTTTATTAAGAAAGATCATAGCCTTAAATGGGCTTTTTTGAACTTGAAACTGTTATTTAATGAGTTTTAAAATATTTATTGTAGAAGACGATCCTTGGTATGGGCAGATGTTATTACATCATTTATCTCTCAACCCAGACTACACAGTAGAATTATACACCACGGCCAAGGAATGTCTGTCTAATCTTTCATCAAACCCACAGGTAATTTGCACTGACTATGGCTTACCAGATATGAACGGTGAATCCTTGGTGTCCAAAATCAAGGCAAATAATCAAGATATTCCCATTGTAGTTATCAGTGGCCAGGAAGAAATTGCTGTTGCCGTAAACCTGTTAAAGTCCGGAGCCAGCGAATACATCATAAAAAATGATCATACTACTGACCTGCTTTGGAAAGCGATACTCAATATTCGTGAGAACCTTAGCCTAAAAAGTGAAATCAACGACTTAAAGGAACAGCTTAGGGAAAAGCATAGCTTCGAAAAAAGCATTATTGGCCAGAGTGATGCTTTAAAAAATACCTTCACTCATATAGAGAAGGCTATATCGTCTAATATCAATGTATCGATTACCGGCGAAACTGGAACCGGGAAAGAGGTGGTAGCCAAGGCTATACACTTCAACAGTATCCGAAGTAAAAAACGCTTTGTAGCAGTCAATATGGCGGCCATACCGCGAGAGTTGATTGAAAGTGAGCTGTTAGGCCATGAAAAAGGAGCTTTTACCGGGGCTGTCGGGCAGAAGCCAGGTAAATTTGAGGAGGCTGATGGGGGCACTATATTTCTGGACGAAATTGCCGAACTGGATCTCAACCTGCAAAGCAAACTGCTGCGGGTCATACAGGAGCGTGAATGTGTAAGAATAGGTGGAAATAAAAGTATAAAATTCAATGTAAGGCTTATCACCGCAACGCATAAAAACCTCATGGAAGAAGTAAAAGAAGGCAATTTTCGGGAGGATCTTTACTACCGTATATTAGGTTTGCCCATTGAGCTCCCTCCTTTAAGGAACCGGGGTAAAGATGTTCTGATTCTTGCCCGGCATTTTATAAAAGAGTATGCTAGGGAAAATAAAATATCTCCCCCCATCCTTTCGGAAGGGGCTAGCGACAAGTTGTTGAAATATAATTTCCCAGGTAATGTAAGGGAGCTTAAAGCAGTAATCGACCTGGCGTGTGTAATGTGCGACAACGGCCAGATCACCGAACAGAATATTCGTTATCATACGGTGAGTGAAAACGGTATGTTCACTATAACAGAAAAGACACTTCGTGAGTATAATGCGGATATCATCAGCTTCTTTATGGACAAGTACAATAACAATGTTCTTGAGGTTTCCAAAAAACTGGATATAGGCAAATCAACAATCTACAATATGATAAAGAATGGTGAAGTGCCAGGAAACAAAGCTAAGTAAGAATAAACGCGCCTGCCAAACACCGATATTTAACCCTATAATGTTGGTAAGAGGCATAATGATCAGATTATGGAAATGTTAACAACTTTACAGTCATATGTTGATGCCGGTGGCTTTTATAAAGATGCGGTGGAAGATGGTTCAGATATTATTTTTGTTGTCGACTTGCAAGGAAAAATCCTTTACCATAATTCCGCTGAAGAAACACTGGGATACGGCCCCAATGCACTCCAAGAAAGAAATTTTTTGGATTTTATAGCTCCTCAAAAGCGTAACACTATACAAAGTGTATTTAGAAACTGTCTGACCAGACTATATACAAA
>NZ_SMLW01000678.1:34563-71942 GCF_009711405.1 Fulvivirga kasyanovii
AGCGGCGTTTATAAATATCTGGAGTTTAACGCTATTAACCTAAAAGAAAAAAATGGTATAGAAGGTTTATTACTGGACTGTCGAGACATATCTCAAAGAAAATCAAATGAGGAACAACTACTTAAAAACCAGCGCATACTGAAGGGTATTGCCAGCGCCACCGAACAACTCCTAACCAATACTAACCTGGCTGAAGCCATACAAAGTTCCTTAAATATTCTCGGGCAGGCTATTCAGGTAGATCGGTGTTATTTATTTGAAAACAATGCGCATAATACTTCTGGTGAGGGTTTTTCAATTCGCTTTGAATGGGCAAGTAAAAATCTACCTCCGATAATTGAAAATCCTGAATTGCACCATATGTCCATGGAAAAGTTTGGGGATATTCTCTCTGTAATTTCTCAAAACAAACCTTTCCAAGCAGTGGTTTCCGGCATTTCGTCTACCCCATACCTCCAAAGGATTTTAGAGAAACATAAAGTTCAATCCATTCTCATTATTCCTGTTTTTTATGAAAGTACCCTTTGGGGATTTGTTGGTTTTGATGATTGCACCACTGAACGTGAATGGACCTATGATGAGATGCTCTTGCTAGGAAGTTTCAGCAATAACATTACAAGCGCCTTACACAAGGAGAACTACACACTGGAACTACATAACATGGCTCTCTTTGCTCTTGAAAAGCCCGATCCTGTATTCAGAATTGACAGAAAAGGAGTGCTCTTACAAAGAAATAAGCCGGCAGAAGCCATTCAGCAGCCCTTTTTCCAAAATGAGCGAACCAATATGGAGACACTACTTAAAATCATCGCTGATAGCATCGATGAGAACAATGTTATCGAGGAGTTTGAGCTTAAAAACAAAGCTAAAATCTATAGAGTAACCGCAAAACTCTCAGAGAAGCAAAAGCATATCAACGTTTACTTCAATAATATAACCAAACAGAAGCAGGCCGAAATAAAGACAAAAAAATACAATGAACAACTTTCCCTGTTCAAAAACCTTATCAACAACTCTTCCGATGCCGTACAGGTGACCTTTGAGGATGGCTCATTGTTTTATCTCAACGAGATTGCAAGTAAAAGACTGGGAATTCCATCTAATAAAATACGTGGCTATAACATCCGGGATCTGGAGAAATTATATACTCAAGAGCAAGATTGGCACCAATACATTAATGATCTAAAAAAGGTTGAATATCTTACCCTGGAGGGTGAAAATGTAAACCAGGCAAATGGGCAGGTTATTCCTGTGGAGTTTACCATGAAACATATTAAAATAGGCAATACAGGTTATGTAATTATTAATTCACGGGACATAACCGAAAGAAAGTCAAAAGAACATCATTTACGGTTACAGGAAGAAAAGTACAGAAATATAATATCGAATATGCACCTCGGCCTGCTTGAAGTGGACAAAAACGATATTATCCAGTTTTGCAATAAAAGCTTTGAGCAAATTTCCGGATATGAGTTTAGCGAAATCCAAGGCAAGAAAGCATCCTCCATTTTTCTTGGCAGGGAGGGCATTGAATTTATTCAGGAAAAACATAGTCAGCGGATGTTTTCAATAACCGACAGCTATGAAATGCTGGTTAGAAACAAGAGAGGGGAAGCCAGATGGTGGCTAGTAAGCGGTGCCGCCAATTATAATGATAATGGAGAGGTTATAGGCTCAATAGGTATTCATCTGGATATAACCGAGCTAAAAACTACCAAAACAACATTGCAACAAGAGCGCCAGCGCCTTGACTATATTATTAGGGGTACAAATTTGGGCACTTGGGAATGGAATATACAAACGGGTGAAACTATTTTCAACGAACGCTGGGCTGACATTATCGGGTACACACTAGAGGAAATCTCACCAGTTACCATAGAAACCTGGGCAAATTTTGCCCATCCTGAGGATTTAAATAAAAGTAATGCAGCCCTGGAACGCCACTTTAACGGAGAATCTGAATTTTATCAGTTTGAATCCAGGATGAAGCACAAAGACGGACATTGGATCTGGGTACTTGATCGCGGTAAGGTTATTTCCCGGACTTCAGATGGGAAGCCACTCTGGATGTATGGCACGCATCAGGAAATAACTGAAGTAAAAAAGTTGGAAAACCAACTCAAGGTGAATGCCAATAAATTTCAGAGTATCTATGATCTAAGCCCTGTTGGGATTGCCCTTAACGACTATAAAACGGGTGAATTTCTTGAAATAAATGAAGCACTGTACACGGCTACCGGATACACCAAGGAAGAGTTCCTTAATCTTTCGTTTTGGGATATAACTCCAAAGGAATATGAGAAGCATGAAGCTATTCAGTTGAAGAATCTGGAAAAAGCCGGCCGCTACGGGCCGTATGAAAAAGAATATATCCGAAAAGACGGATCTCGGTACGCTGTACTGCTCAACGGAATTGCCTACCGCGACCAAAATGGACAAAAGTTGATATTATCAATCATTCAGAACATAGAAGACAGGAAGAAAAAGGAAGAACAGCTCATCAGGCAACAACAGGCGTTAAAAGCTTTGAACGAAATCAATGCACTTTCAGAAACTGATGTCAAGGAACAGTTGCGCAAAGCCCTGAAATTAGGACTGGATTTCTTGGAGCTTGATATGGCCATTATCAGCAGAATTGACAAGAAGGAAAATACCTACACAATATTGGTGCAGTATACTAGGCAGAACACCCTTACAGACGACATGGTTTTTGAACTGGGTAAAACCTACTGTGACCTTACGCTCACTCAAATGTCTTTGGTAGCTATAAATGAAATGAAAAGTTCAAAATATAGCGGCCATCCCTGCTATGGAGAGTTTAAACTGGAAACTTACATTGGCGTACCAATACAACTTAACAATGAAGTCTTTGGTACCATTAACTTTTCATCTCCTCAAAAGAATAACAGGCCTTTTGAAGAGAGCGAAAAAGAGTTTATTCAACTGCTATCAAGGTGGGTAAATTCCACACTGGAACGTAATGAGTTCATAAATAGCCTGGAACAAGCCAAATCGCAAGCAGAAACGGCGAGTAAGGCTAAAGAGGCATTTTTAACAAATATGAGCCACGAAATACGAACGCCACTTAATGGTATAATAGGTATGATCCGGGAACTTCATAAGGAAGAGTTAACAAAGCATCAGAAAGAATACATTACGAGAGCCAATAAAGCATCACACCATCTTCTTCAGATCATTAACAACATCCTGGATCTTGCTAAGATAGAGTCAGGAGAGCTAAGCCTGGAAACTCGCCACTTTAGCCTGCAGAACCTGCTGGACGATGTATATTCTATTTTAAAATCCCAGGCTGATGAGAAAAATATAAATCTTCAGGTTTCAATTGATGACACTGTTTATAAAGCTCATATTGGCGATGAGGCCCGGCTAAGACAGATTCTGATCAACCTTGCCGGTAATTCTATCAAATTCACTGAAGAGGGTACTGTTTCTGTTAAATGCTTTGCAAATGGTAACGACTTGGTGACTGCCCAAACCTTGCATCTGATCATTGAAGATACAGGCATTGGGATGGATAAAGATTACATAGGTAAATTATTTCTGAAATTCCACCAGGAAGATCCATCTATCTCAAGAAGGTTTGGAGGCACAGGCTTGGGTATGGTCATTACCAAAGAGCTAATAGAACTCATGGGAGGACAGATCATCGTAACCAGCGAAAAAAGTAAGGGTACAATAGTTAACATAACTCTCCGGCTGCCGCTGGGGAATCCTGAAAAAATCAAGAAAGATGACTCTTTGTTTCACCAAATTTCCATCGATCAAATAAAAATACTTTTGGTAGAAGATAATGAAATGAACCGGCTCGTGGTCTCACATGCCCTTGACTCGTTTGATATCGAAATTACCGAAGCTGAAAACGGATTACAGGCTATAGAACTGATTAAAAAACAGAACTTTGATCTGATCTTGATGGACATTCAGATGCCTGTAATGGATGGTATAGAGGCTACCAGAATAATTCGCAATGAATTAAAAATTACAGCACCAATCATTGCCCTTTCCGCAAATGCTTTTAAATCAGAAATAGATGCCTGTAAAGCCATCGGGATGGATGATTATATTACCAAACCTTTCGAAGAAAAAGACTTTCTACAGACTATCGCAAAGTTTAGCAAGGTCAAAGCAAACGGTAGAACATCTGAATCAAAAGAAGCCCAGACTTTATATGATCTTTCCAAACTGAAGAAAATGAGTCGAGGTAAAGACGGGTTCGTTAGCAAAATGATCTCTATTTTTATCGACCTTGTTCCTCCAACCATTAATGGCATCCTGGAAGCCCACCAGAAGCAGGATCTGATCACCATACAGAAAATTGCCCACAGAATGAAGCCGAGTATTGATAACATGGGCATTTACGCTATCAAAGAAGAAATAAGAACACTTGAAAATATAACGAGTGAAACCATTACTACCCGTCAACTGAAGCAGCTCATTTCAAAAGTGACTAATACACTCAAAAACGCTGCCTCTCAAATGAAACAAGAGGTGCAATAATTCCAAAAAATGGAAAATCATTGGGTGAGCCGGAAAACCTTTGTCGGGGATACATACTTAACATACTGAAAACTAAAGCACTACATCATCAGGCATATTGTTTGGTATTAGCAACTCCAAAATAAATGGTACGCTATGAAAAACATAATTCTCTCATGTCTGCTTCTGATTATTGTTGTTGACGTATGGGCCGGTGGCGAGCCCTCAACTTACTTTAATATTTTTGTGCCTCCTAACAACGACCCGGTTCAGCGCAACGTGGCACTCATTGTTACAGCCATTAGCGACAGTACCTATTTTACCATTTCTGACGACAACATGGATGGTGACAGCGATGATAATATTACCGGCTGGCTCATGGCGGGGCAGTCATACATCCTCTACATTAAGGATAATGGCGTAAATGATGATGCCCTGTACGCATCAGGGGGTGAATTGAAAAGTGACGGAGACTACTATACCATTACCGGTAGCGAATTGGTATATGCCTCCATGTCGACTGACAGTGACTGGCAGCATGATTTTGTACCCTCTATAAACAAAAAGTCAGTAGGTGAAAAATTTATTGTTTATGCACCAAAAAATTCCAATTCACCCAGAGACCTCAATGTGTTCGCCTATCATGACAATACCACTATAACTATTTCTAAAATATCACAATCAGCTACCACCACTACAGGTTATACAGATGTGAATATCCATGAAAGGACTATTGTTACTCAGCGCACCTTAAATAGAGGTGAAGATATCATCCATTACTTTCAGGATGGGAGGGACATTATGATCACGGGTGAAACCTACATAATTGAAGCGAACAGCTCTATAAGTGTGCAATACGGCGCGCTATGGAACAATGCCAGAGACGGCGGTGCTTATGTACCCTCTTACAATGGCAGTGCTGCCGGAGAGTTATTCTACTTTGCAGTACCCTACCAATCACAAGGAGAGCAAGAAATTAGAATAGTATCCTGGGATGCCAACAATGACGTTTCGCTGGAACGTTATGACAATGGCTCGTGGGTGAATATGAATAGCTGGAACCTTAGCAGTCTTGCACCGGTAGACTGGGTTGGCAAACAAAACAGTAATGCAACCTACAACACGGTCTTTCGGGTCACCTGCTCAGCCGGAAAGCGTGTTTCTGTATTTGAAGCCAATTGGATGGAAACAGGTTATACCAGTACTTCTGATATGGCAACTATGGTATCTTCGGGCAATGGCACCACATCCGGCACTACATTCCTCACCTACATGCTGCCTCCCGGCAATGAAAGTAATGTCATTAACCCGTTTACAGGGGAAACTTTTAGTGACAGCTATACACATTTCTATCTGTTTGCAGGAAGTAAAAACAGCACCGTAACGATTAAAGATGCGAAAACCAATGGAGAAGTAATAAACAGAACATATAATATAGATGCAAACCGGTATGCTGATGCATTTTTTAGTATTGCCGAATGGCAGAGCATATACAATGGAGACGGGTCTTCCAGCGGCCCGGAGCGACCTTACGTTTTAATTGAAGCATCAACAAATATTGCGGTACTCTCTACCAACTTCAACGACAACTGGATGACCTATTTCGGATCATCTCTGCCTCATGGTTTCAATCAAATCGGGAGCATATCGAGTTCTAGTGCCGCTCCTGGCGATACCATTACGCTTGCTTCCCAACTACAGGTAAGCTCATCAACTATAGAGAATCCTGACGTAGAAATTCGAGTAAGTTCAGGAACCATCCCCTTGGAAAGTATAATCACAAACACCTCAAACAATGAAACCTATGAAGGAAGTATCTCCTATGAAGAAAATGGATCACGGGTTACTTTTGATAGCATACCGAATGTTACCTCACAGGATGCATATCAGGTAGAAACAACTCTTATCATATCAGCCGGCTACAATGATGGAGCTCCTATAGCTAATGAAACCGTAATTACGGTCGAAACAATAGTTACAGGAGAAATAGATGGTCAGCTTCAGCAATCCATACTGTCCCAGGGTATTGAGAACAATTCAGAAGATGCCTCTAACCTCTTCTTTAGTTCCTGCGGTTCAGAAGCAGTGGAGGCTGCATTCACCAATAGCTGGAACGGAGCCTGGGTAGATTATAATAATGACGGGTGGGAAGACTTAATGGCAACAGACAAAGATGAAGATGTCGCCAATTATATATTCCGCAATGATGGCAGCAGCTTTACTTCAATCAGCAACACCATTACAACTGATAAAGCAAAGAGTGCAGCATCTATATGGGCAGACATCAATAATGATGGTTTGGCGGATGTGTTGGTCATAAATGCCACACAAAAGAAAAGCATGCTCTATCTCAACACGGGTACAGGTTTTGCCGAATTGGCAAACTCCGGATTAGATGTTCACCCAACACATTCGCATGGCGCTGCATTTGCAGATTTTAATAACGACGGATTTGTGGATCTTTTGGTCACCAACCTGTTTGAAACAAAGTTTCACCAACTCTACCGGAACAATGGAGACGAAACCTTTACTCCAATCACGAATACATCACTGACTGCTGTTACCGGAAGGGCCATGGCTCCTATACTAGCGGATTATAATAATGACGGACTAACAGATGTATTCATCCCTAACGGTAATGACCAACCCAATGCTTTATTTAAAAATCTGGGAGCATTTCAGTTTGAACAGATTACTTCTGGGAGCATAGTTAATGATAACAGCAACTCGGTTGGAGCCGCATGGGGAGATTATGATAACGATGGATATCAGGACCTGTTTGTGGCCAACGCTTCCGATCAGCACAATGCACTTTACCATAACAATGGCGATGGTACCTTTACCAAAGTAACTCATTCCGTTGTGGTTACTGACAAAGGGCATAGCCATGGGTCCGCATGGGTGGATGTAGATAATGATGCCGATCTCGACCTGTTTGTTACTAATGACCAGGGAGCTAACTTCCTCTACATCAATGATGGAAAAGGTTCATTTACACGTAAGTTGGATGAAATAATAGCATCCAACACCGGTAATGCATACGGCACGGCTTGGGCAGATCAGAACAAGGATGGCTTTCAGGATGCTATTATCTTTACGCATGGCGGGGATAAAAACAGATTATTTTGTAATAACGGAAATGGCAACAACTGGATAAATATTAAGCTCATAGGTACATACAGCAATCGTTCAGCACTTGGAGCACGGGTGGAGGTGAAAGCCAATGATCAATGGCAAACGCGCCAGGTACTACCGGTATCCGGGTTTGGCAGCCAGCATAGTATGAGAGCCCACTTTGGTATAGGTACGGCCGGCTCTGTTGACAGCCTCATCGTGTACTGGCCTTCTGGACACCGGCAAACACTTACTGCTGAACTGGCAGTGAACACGTTTATCACCATAATGGAGGAAGAGGCTAATATACTATACGGCATTACCTTTAATGACGAAAATGGCAATGGTCAAAGGGACCCTGGCGAAAAGGGAATTGGAAACATACCGATTTCAGTCTCACCCCTGGGTACAACTTCTTCCTCCGACCATGACGGCATATTTAGCTTTAACCTGCCGCAAGACGCTTATATTATATCTGCCATGAACGTTAACTACTGGAATGCACCCACATCAGTCATAGCTTCTTTTGATGGAGCTACAGACAGTCTGTTTGTAGAGATCCCGCTTGAAGCACAGGCAGCAGGATTTGACCTGTCGGTAAACCTGGTTACTACAGCATGGAGAAGAGGCTTCCCTAATAGCACTTCTGCCCAGATTGTTAATAAAGGGACTTCTACGGCATATGCTCCTATCCTCTCAATTGGCTACCCGCAGGAAGTATCAGTACTTTCATCTGATCAGCCATATTTAAGCAATGACACCCTGTATACCTGGAGCCTGTCAGACATTGCACCTGGAGAGGTACTCCATGTAGCCATTGAGGACAGCGTTACTTTAAATGCCTATACCGGTCAGTTCCTGACTCTGTCCGGTAATATAGATGCCGACGGAGAAGATCTCAATGTTACCGACAATAGTTATAGCGAAGCGATTGAGGTTGTAGGCGCTATTGACCCAAACGATATCCTCGTAACACCAAGGGGCGAGGGTGACCAACATTATGTTGCCGGAGATGAGTCTTTGACCTACACCGTACGCTTTCAGAATGTAGGTACCTACCACGCCACTTATGTAATTATTGAAAATCAGCTTTCAGCGCTTCTGGATATCCAATCCTTTGAAGTAGTTTCATCCAGCCATGCATACAGCTATGAGTTAAGCCGGGACGGCAGGCTACTTGTTAAGTTCCATCATATCAACCTGCCTTATGCGGAGTTCAGTGAGCAGGAAAGCCAAGGGTATTTCAGGTACCGTATCAAGCCTGCAGGCAATCTAATGGGAGGAGAACGCATTGCGAATAGCGCCGAAATAAGTTTCGACTTTGAGGCACCGATAATAACCAATGAGGTCTACAATACAGTAAAGTATAAAGGTTCCCGCGGCATAAAGGAACTTACCGTATACCCTAATCCTGCCACTGATCGTGTAGAAATAACCGTGGACAGAAGGTATTATGAATTCGATGCTACACCGGCAATAAACTCATATGATATCAAAGATCCTGCGGGAAGAGTCGTAAGGTCGGAGACGCACCTTAATAATTACAAAGTTACTATTTCCCTTAAGAATATCCCGCCGGGCATGTACTTGATACAAGCTCTTGACCATATGAATCACACCTATGTGGCCAGGTTGATCATTAGGTAATATCAGCATTTAACCCTTTAATACAGCCGGTTTCCAAATAATGGAAACCGGCTGTATTTATTGGAACCTATTAATATCTTCAAACAAATAAACTATTGGTTATCAATGAGTTAAATTTTTGGAATCGTTTTGGCCTATTCATCAGTAAGTTTTAGCATCAATTTTTTTATCATGAAAAAGTCAACACAATTCAAACTTTTCGTCGTAGACGATGATCCTTTTTACATCAATCTGTTTGCCTTTCAATTAAGCAAGCTGGGTTATGAAAATGTAACCACCTTTAGCAGCGGAGTTGCATGTCTGGAAAACCTGGATCAAAAGCCTGATGTGGTTTTTCTAGATCACAATATGGACACTTACAGCGGCTATGAAGTGCTCAAGAAAATAAAAAGGTACGACCCGAACATTTATGTAGTGATGATCTCAGCCCAGGAAGAGATTAAAACTGCTGTAGATGCCCTGAAACATGGAGCCTTTGACTACATCCAGAAAGGGGACAATGAGACCAAAAGGATCAAGTCTGTCCTGATCAAAATCCATGAGGTTAAAGAGCTACTGGAACATACCAGGCCCACTATATTCAAAAAGCTTTTTCAGTTTCTATAATCATGCAGTTTAATATCACAAAGATCATTATCGTAGTTACAATTGCGGTTTTCGGATCATGTAAAACTCAGCATTTGCTTATGGAGCCCCGCGCAGAGCGTGATAACTCGCCGGCCGCTTTGGACAGTGTGTTCCTTTTTGACGCAAACTATGAGTACCGCATCCGAAAAGATGATAAAGTAAGTATCAGTGTATGGGGACAAGATGAACTCAGTGTAGGCTCACTGTACGGTATCTATAACTCTAATGAAGTATATGGCAAATGGCTGCTCGTAGATGCCGGAGGAAATATTGAATTGCCAAAACTGGGGACAATGAATGTGTTGAACAAAACAGTGATAGAAGTAAAACAAATTTTAAAGGGAAAGCTTTCAAAGTGGATAGTTAACCCTATTGTTGATGTAAGGGTACTGAACAAGCAAATTACTGTACTGGGCGAAGTCAGAGATCCAAAGGTAATACAAGTAGACAAGGATAATAACACTCTGCTTGAGGTTATAGCCAAATGTAGTGGGTTTGATTCATACGCTAATTTGAAATATGTGAAGATACTCAGACAGGCCGGTGAGGATGTTTATATAGCTAATATTAACCTTACCCGTTCCGGCCAGTACTTTTCCAGAAACATTCAGGTGCATCCCGGTGATATCGTTATTGTACCGTCAAAAAGCCACAAAGAGTTTGACAAGCGGGTGTCAACTATCATTCCATTTACCACTACCATAACCGCAGCAGCCATACTAATGGGTGCACTATAAAACTATGCAAGAAAGCCTCAAAATAATACGACCATACTTCAGGGGACTCCCGCTTATCATAGCGGCGATGGTGAGTGGTTATTTGATAGCGTCCAAATACCTTAATTATGTAACTCCCATGTATGAAAGTACTACCAAGCTGAGGCTAGCCGACCTTAATGAAGGAATATCCAACAGCAATCTTTTCAAAGACTTTGATGTATTTGCCTCGACCAATAAAATCGCTGCGGAAATTGAAGTTCTTAAATCCCAGGTATTGCTAGAAAAGACGGTCAGCAAGTTAGATTTCAGTATAGAAACATACCGTGTGGGTAAAATCCGCTCTGTTGAGCTTTATCACCAGGCTCCCTTCCTGGTCCATGTTTCCGACCTTCCGGAAAGTTGCCTGGACAAAAGTTTTGATCTGAATATAACCGACAAGAAACATTATACACTCACTACACCCGACCGGCAGCTGGTCAGAGGAACGATGGGGGATACACTCAAAACCACCGCCGGATCATTCTACATTCGGTTAAATGACCAGTTGCTACGCGAAAACCCGCATTTGAAAATCATTGACCATTATCAGTTTCAGGTCCTGAGCAAGCAAAAACTGCTGGGACAGATTATGAAAAACCTTGATGTAATGGCGCTGGACAAAGATTTGGCCGTAATCAGAATAAGCTTTAAATCACCTTCTCCCGACAAAGCCTCAACCATGGCTAATAAACTGGCTGAAGTCTATATTCAGGATTATATAGATACCAAACATAAGCTCGCCAATATTACCGTCAACTTTCTGGAAGACCAGATAGAGCTGGTCAATGAAAAGCTGACCAAAGCAGAAAACCAGATACAAGATTTCAGGGACAATAAAGGGATCACCAATATCCGTCAGGAAACGGAAACAGACATGCGAAAGATCTCGCAACTAAAAATCCAGCAAACAAATTTAAAAATGAGCTTAGAAGCCATTCAGGAACTGGAAGCTTATGTAAAGGAAGGAAAAGACCACTTTCTCGACCTGGCACCGAACTTTGAGGCATTTACTGACCTGCTATCCACAGAGATTGTGAAGAAGATCAAAGACCTGCAGGCAGAAAAGCGCGACCTGCTCCTCACCTATACTCCTGAAGACGACCGGGTGAAAGTGATAGACAGTAAAATCAAAGACCTGACCAGCTACCTCATAGAGAGCATCACCAATACCCGAAAAAACCTGGAAGTAAAGTATAACAAGCTAAGCACGGAAATTACAGCTTCTGAGCAGGTTTTTATTGGTGTTCCTGAAAAAGAAAAAAACCTGACCATAATGAAGCGTGAGTTTAACATTTATCAACAGACATACAACTTTCTCAATGAAAAGAAAATAGAAGCTGAAATAGCCCAGGCTGCCAGGATTGCCTTCCATAGGGTAATAACTCCTGCAGAAATATCCAAACAGCCCGTTTCTCCCAACGGGGCGATCATAAAAATCGTGTCGGCAATACTCGGTATGTTTGCTACGGTACTTTTCATATTTGCTGTGCATAAACTGAAAGCCAAAGTGAATGACAAAAGTGCCATAGAGACCAGCTCTCTGATTCCTATAGCCGCACTTACACCAAAACTTAAAGACCGCAATACTGCCGAAGAGCATTTCCAGAAAGTAGCAGCTCAACTGGAGATTAAGGGGCTTATAAGCAAAAAGGACCTTATCTGTCTCAGCTCATTCAGGCCAAAGGAAGGAGCCGTCTTCAACTCACTAAACCTGGCAAGGGCAATATCTTACCAGGAAAGAAAAGTACTGCTTATAGATGTGGCGGATGACCTGAAGCTTGCCACTTTACCGGCTGGTGAAATTCAACAACTTTCAGACCATCTGTATATCACGGGCTTGAATAATGATGACTACAAGCGCTTCTCCAAAGATAAGCTAAAGACCGCCATTGCAAACCTCAATCAGCCATTTGATCTTACGCTAATACTTAATGCGCAGCTGGGCACGCAGATGTCCCTGCTCATGATGGACCTGTCAACCACAAACCTTATTGTGCTCGACTCCCGGTTAACACCGGAAAAAAGGATTATAGAAGCTGACCTGATGAAACAAGAATATGACCTGCCCAATGTGCATTTTTTGCTTAACAGAAATGGCTATACCCCCAGTATTTTCAGTGAAGTCGCCCTTTGTCTTCTGAGGACAGTAAATTTCATAAAAGGCAAAATAAACAAAATTAAACAATCATGATAAACCACCTCCTGAAAAGCAAGAAAACATGGGTTTTGGCAGACCAGGCAGTGTTTAGCGGTACCAGCTTTCTTACCACCATCATGTTGGCACGCACACTGGATGCAATGGCTTTCGGCCTATTTGCCTCAATAGTTGTGTTCATTTATCTGGCCATCAGTATGATCAGTGCACTGATCATTCAGCCTTTTCAGGTGACTTTGAGTGTAGTGCGTCACAGGACCGGTTACTTATCATTTATCTTCTGGGCACAGCTATTAACAGTCATTGCCCTAATAGGCCTTGTATTTATAGCATTTAAGATCAGTACCCCCTTACTAAACAATTACATACAGCTGCAGGTAGAGATCATATGTTTTACCACGGGTTTCATATTTCAGGATTTCTTCCGAAAGCTTCTTCTTGCTCAATCACAGGTGAAAAAGGCTTTTATGTATGACATGCTCACAGCCATGCTTCATATATGCGTTTTAGGGTACGCTCTGGTCTATAAAAGTCCGGGCCTCGGTACATTGCTGCTCCTATTGTCAGCAGGCTACATGCCCACCCTGCTGGCCGTCACTATTAGTATGCGTCCCTTTCCATGCCACTCCCAAAAATGGAAATCATACTTAATTACTCATATTCAACAAGGCAAATGGCTTTTTATGAGTGCACTTGTACAATGGTGGTCAGGTAATCTTTTTGTAGTAGCTTCGGGTATCTTTCTGGGAATTGAAGCCCTGGGAGCTTTCAGGCTTGTGCAATCATTGTTTGGAGTACTCAATGTATTACTTCAGGCTTTCGAAAACTACGCTCTGCCTCAAACTTCGCGATTGCTGACACGATCACCCGAACTTGCAAAGTCATACCTCAGAAGGATCAGCTCCAGGTCTGCTGTTTTCTTCGGAGCACTGCTTGTTCTTATTTTTCTGTTCTCCACTGAGATTATCACGCTGGCCGGAGGTATGCAGTATGCCAGGTTTGCCTATGTGGTGAAAGGGATGGCTATCTTGTACCTGATTATCTTTCTGGGATATCCTACCCGCATGGCCATCAGGGCTATGGTACTCAACAGGCATTTCTTTCTGGGTTATGTTATTTCTCTGATCATAGGGCTTGTATCATTTCAATACCTGCTGGAGCAGTATCAACTAATGGGTGCCCTGGCAGGCCTTATGATGTCTCAGCTCGCATTACTTACTTTTTGGCAACTTATTTTAAGAAAAAACAACTTTTTATTATGGAAATAATTCACCTCATACTAGGAAAAGCTAACCCCGAACGAATGAACGGGGTAAATAAAGTAGTCTATCAACTTGCCACGAGGCAGGCGGCAGCGGGTAAGAAAGTTGCAGTTTGGGGAATCACCAAAAAAACTGATCATAACTACGGCGAACGTATTTTTACAACCGAACTTTTCCAGGCCAGAAGGAACCCTTTCAAAGTAGACAAATCACTTAAAGCTGCTATAAAACAGAAAAAAGACAAGGCGGTATTCCACCTTCATGGTGGATGGATACCCGCCTATGCCCCTTTGTCCGCCTGGTTTCATAAACATCAAATCCCCTTTGTACTCACTCCCCACGGAGCATACAACACTGTAGCCATGCAAAGAAGCCCATGGATGAAGAAACTCTACTTCCGATTCTTTGAAAAAAAATTACTGGATCGGGCACACCGGGTTCATTCTATCGGAGAAAGTGAAGTAGATGGGCTGGAGTCTATTTATCCTAATACCAAATCTTTCCTTTTGCCTTATGGTTTTGTTGCACCTGATTCACCTCAAAAGCCCAAAACTGATGATGAGTTCATTATCGGGTTTGTGGGCCGGCTTGATATCTATACCAAAGGACTTGACCTAATCATAGATGCTTTCGCTGAATTTCAGCAAAAGAACCGTCAGGCAAAGTTATGGATAGTTGGCGACAGTAACGAAAAGGAGGTGCTCGTGAAAATGATAGACAGGAAAAACCTAAAGCATGTAACACTTTGGGGGAGCAAATATGGCAATGACAAAGACGAGTTGATGCGACAAATGCATGTATTTGTGCACCCCTCCCGCAATGAAGGCCTTCCTTCCGCAGTGCTTGAGGCATGTAGCATGGGTATACCCGCCATCGTATCAAGAGCCACCAATGTAGGAAATTATATTACCAGCTTCAAATCAGGATATTGTATTAATAATGAAAATCCCGCGGCCCTTACTGATGCCTTGCAAAAACTGTATTATAAGCAGCAGGCAGGGCAAATCAGTAGTTTATCCGCCAATGCCAGGGCTATGGTGCGCGAAGTATTTGACTGGAATACGCTTGTTGAAAAATTTGACACACTATATAGGCTAGCATGATTGCCCGGGCAATAAATACTGACCATAGGAGATTTTTAGTAAGAACAGACTGGTACTTACTAGTCCTGCTCTTTTTGATGATCGCCTGTTTTTTTACCTGGAGTGAAAATGTGATGATCACTCGGGCAATCAAGGTGGTCGGCCGGATGGGAGTGTTACTTGGCTCCTACATCATGTATCGTCGCATAATTCAATATGGAGCTGTTGATGCGCTGACAGGTCAGAATTTGCTGGCCCCGGTGCTGTATGGAGGTTATCTTTTGTTGGGTTTTGCTTCATTCATGTGGAGTACCAATGTCGGCTACAGTGCGCTTCAGTGGTTCATGACTTCTCAAACACTAGTCTTCTGTTATTTTTTCATCAAAAGTCTCTATTTGCTTGACGAGTACTTCCCCGGACACCCCACACGCCTTTATAACCTGCTGGGCAACTCCTCATTTGCCTTATTGCTCATATTTGTTATAGGAATGTGGACCGCTCCCGATGTTTTCTTTCGTATGACCCATGGTGGAGAAGAGGCACGGCTTGGTGGATACTTAATGAACCCCAATGAACTGGGCATGCTGGCAGGTATAGGAGTCGCCGGCCTGCTCTTTGACCTTAAAAGGGATCATAAAAGAGGGTGGACCATATTTAAGCTGATCATACTTTTTTATGCGCTCTATGCTACAGGTTCAAGATCTTCGCTTATTGGTGCTTTGCTTATTATCGGGTTCCATGTCAGGCAATCTTCCAATAAAAAGCTTAAAGCACTTATTTTTGCAGGCATGCTCCTTGTCACCCCCGTAGCAGTGCATAAGGTGATCTTAAAAGATGGAGATACCAGTCGGCTGGAAGAGATCATGAGCATGACAGGTCGTCTCCCCTTCTGGAAAGCCCTGATCAATGAAGGCCTGCCTAGGGAGCCCCTGCTTGGCTTCGGCTTTATGAGGATCGACTACAAAGAGTATTTTCAAAGCGCCCACACTTACCCGGGTAAAATGACCCATAATACCTTTATGCAAGTGCTCATGAACCTGGGATTTGTAGGCATAACCATCGTCACCTTCCAGATGATTTTCACCTTCAGAGGTATATTCAGAGAAAATGAAGAGAAAAAGCTAATGCTCCTGAGCTTGCTGATCCCTCTCATTATCAATTCACTTACTGAATTCGGGATTTTTGGGGAATCCAATTACGGCATACTCTTCTATCAGTTGGTCATCGTTTATATCTGCTTTAAAAGAGGCCCTGCACTCACACCGAAGCAGAGGATACATTTAATGAAAAGGCGGCCTGAACTACACCTTACCGCCGGTACGGATTCCACTCAAATGACGGCTATTCCATATTCTGGAAATATTAATATAGTCAAAACCCAATAAGATACTATATATCAGCGATTTACAATAAATGGCAATGGTTTTGGAAATAATGAAAGTAAAAAATTAAACCAGATGCTGACAGTTTTTAAGAAATTTGGATATTCCGCAGAATCGTCCGCTTCAGCAGGCGAAAAATTAGAATTAATCATTATCAACAATCCCGATGGCTCTCCCCGTTGGGTTTGTCCCACAAAGGCTAAAAAGCCGTATTTTTTAAAATTCTATAATATCTCTGGCCTTAAATCCACGCTTTTTGCCATAGCCTGTAAAGTAATTTTTTTTGTTGGTCTACAACGCATGCTTTTCAAAACCTCAACAATCTATTTGAAGCGTATAGCCAAAGATACGCCTATTGATTTTATTCAAGATAACTGGGCCATTTTTACAGGAACTCCGGGCCCAAACAACAAAATGTTACTATATCATACGGCCAATTCCCACTCATATTTCTTCAAAATTGCAAATACACCCAAAGCAGCACAGCTCATTACTAATGAATGTGATTCCCTGAAAAAACTTATTGGGCTACACATGTCTGAGTTTACTATTCCCCGGACCAGGCAGGTTTCAGGCCATGTACTTCAACAGGAGGATTTATCTGCGGGCGGCTTGAGAAGCAATACTCTTACGGAATATCATCTGAATGCCTTGAACGAACTCTGCAGCAAAACTGCGTATGATGTTGCCTTAGAGCAAACAGGCTTATTATCACATTCAATGGATACACTCAACAACCTTAGCGATGACCGTTTACCCAAAGGCCTGATAAAAAAACTTAAAACCCTCGCAGGTTTGATCAGGATAAAGAATATCAGACAATGCTTAAGCCATGGAGATTTCACTCCCTGGAATATGTACATTAACAAAGGCATGCTTTCCATTTATGACTGGGAGCTAGCTGGTGACATGCCCTTGGGTTTTGATACCTTTCATTTTATCATCCAAAAAGAAATTCTCATCAATCGTAAACCATGGACAAAGATAAAGCAAGAGATAACTCAGGTAGCGGCGACACAGGCCTTCAGCCATTGGATAGGAGAACAAAAAGCTACATGGACAGAATACCTGAAACTGTATCTGCTGATCAACACAACCAAATATCTTGAAATATACAGTACTCAGGAAATTTGGCATACCCAGGTGGAATGGCTGCTCAATACCTGGAACGATGCTATTTCAGATGTATTGCAACCAGAGCTGACTAACAGGAAGCTACTCATTCTGGACACCTTTGACCATATGGCTAATAAGCGATATGCAACCATAAAATTCACTAAAAATGAGCCTGAGAAGCTCTCCGAAAATGCTGATATAGATATGTGTTTTGAGAAAAACAATCTGGATGACACTATCTCTTTCTATAAAAATCATTCCTTGGTCTCCCGTGTATCAGTAATCAAAAAATCCTTTATGGCTACCGTTAATATCTTCATAAAAGACGGATCTGTATTGTGCCTTGATCTAATCTGGAAGTTTAAAAGAAAGGGTACCGTGTTTATGCAAGCCTCAGAGGTTCTGGAAAGGGCAGTCAAAAACGACTTCGGCATTAAGTGCATGCATGAACATGATGAAGCCCGGTTTATTGGCCTGTTTTACGGATTAAATAATAAACTTATTCCTGCCAGATACCGGCCAAGAATGACATCATTACGCCATACCGGTAACCTAATAGACATAGTGCTCTACAAAAGTTCCATACAGGGGAAAGTCCGGCCTGACAGGCTTCTTGGAATACTCAGCGGACAAAAAGCCAATGACGGGTTTGCATGGATATTAAATCATATAGAATATCTGCTGGATGCAGTCAAGGAAGTTATTTTATCAAAGGGCATGACCATCACTTTCAGCGGGGTAGATGGGGCTGGTAAATCTACTGTTATAGAACAAACCAGGCAGATCATAGAAAAGAGACTAAGAAAGCGCGTAGTAGTTTTGCGCCACAGACCATCAGTACTACCTATACTCAGTGTCTGGACAAAAGGCAAGGCAAAAGCCGAGCAAGACGCTGTCAACTCCCTTCCACGCCAGGGCAATAATAAAAACGCACTAAGCTCTGCCATACGTTTTGCCTACTACTATACCGATTACTTATTTGGCCAGTTTTATGTCTATTTCAAATATATAAGACGCGGGTTTGTGGTCATTTACGACCGCTACTATTTTGACTTCATCAACGATGGAAAAAGAAGTAATATTGAGCTACCTCAACATATTACAAGGTTTGGTTATAATTTTTTAATGAAACCTGACCTCAATTTTTTCTTATACGCCACCCCTGATATTATTCTGGAAAGAAAGCAGGAGCTGGATGAAGATGCCATTATTGACTTAACCTCCCGATACAAAACACTTTTTGAGCATCTGGACAAACAAGGGTACCGCCGCCGCTACTATGCTGTAGAGAATATTATCCTGGGCAGAACGATAAACTACATCATACAGAAAACCATATTAAGAGCCGCCTCATGAAAAAGCTAATAGAATGCATTATACAAAAAAGAAACCCTCATTTCAGGTTTGATGAAAAGCTGAATACATCTGCGCTCCTTCAGTTCGTATGGATCCAGGTGTGGAGTGTATTGCGATCCGTCACTCTCCTTTTGAGTTTTAAAAAACCAAAAATGGCTTTACTGGGCAAAGGGGTAAAACTATTTAATACTCCTAAAATTAACTTTGGAAAGTTTATGAAACTCGGAGATCATGTTTATCTCAGTGCATTGGCGACCGAAGGGATAGTGTTGGGCGATAATGTAGGCATTGGGGCATTTAGCCGGGTTATCGTATCAACATCACTAAACAACCTCGGCAGCTACATTAAAATAGGTAATAATGTCGGTATAGGTGAATATGCGTACCTGGGCGGTGCCGGTGGCCTGCAGATCGGTGACGACTGCATCATAGGCCAGTACTTTAGCTGCCATCCTGAAAACCATATTTATGATAATCCCGAATCGCTTATTCGCCACCAGGGTACCACACGCAAGGGGATCTCTATCGGCCCCAATTGCTGGATCGGAAGCAAAGTAACTGTCCTGGACGGTGTGGAAATAGGAAGTGGTTGTGTGATAGCTGCCGGAGCGGTAGTCACCAGGTCTTTTCCGCCAAACAGCATCATCGGCGGAGTTCCTGCCAGACTGATCAAAAAGAGAGAGCAAAAATTCCAATTAACCCGATCCGCATGAGTAAGCAAAAAACAATACTGGCAACCGCATATGCTGTAAACCCCTACAAAGGCTCTGAGGACGGTATGGGATGGAATTTTATCATCCAGATTGCCCGGTTCAACAATGTTATAGCCGTTACCCGCGAGAACAACCGGGGAAATATAGAAAAGTATATGGCGGAAGTTCCTGATGAACGCTACAAAAATATCCGTTTCTTATATTTTGACCTGCCATATTGGATGAGGTTCTGGAAAAAAGGTGGTAGAGGTGCAATGCTGTATTACTGGATGTGGCAACGGGGAGTAATACCATTTATACGCAGGCAAAAATACTCCTTTGATATCGTGCATAACCTGAACTTTCATAACGACTGGACCCCAAGTTATCTTTGGAAGCTGGGGAAGCCGTTTGTCTGGGGCCCCGTGGGCCATCATCCACGAATCCCAGCACAATACCTGGCACCATACAAAAAAAGCTATTGGATCAAAGACAGGCTGACCTGGGTCATTAAAAAGGCATTCTGGAAATATTCATCGGCTTTACGAAAAACAGCACTCAAGGCAGACGTGGTCTGTAATATGAACAGGTCAGTCAAAGATGTACTGTCTTTGCCCGGAATGCAGATCACTATGCCATCCGTGGCCACCGAGGATTTCGGCTACTCTAAACCTGTAAGCCACGAGAAGTTTACCCTCATATCAGCAGGACGGCTGGTGCCCCTGAAAGGTTTTGACCTTTCTATAAAGGCATTTGCCAGGTTTATGAGACAATTACCCAAAGCACAGAGATCGGACGTTGAGCTCATCATTGTGGGGAGTGGCCCTGAAATAGAATTCTATACAAACCTTTGCGTCAGTGAGGGTGTAAAAGACCTGGTAACCTTTGTCAGTTGGATTGAACGGACAGCACTGATGCAGTTATTTAAATCTGCCTCAGCCTTCCTTTTCCCTTCACACGAAGGCGCCGGAATGGTGGTGGCCGAGGCGTTGTCATTCGGGCTTCCGGTGATCTGCCTGGACAACTCCGGTCCGGGTGAATTCATAGATCCGTCATGCGGATTTGCCATACCTCCACAGCCATATGACGAGACGGTTAAAGGGCTGTCAATAGCCATTCAAACCTTGTACCAGCAACCTCAAACACACGCAGAAATGTGCGAAAATGCTAGAAAGCACTTTAAACACCACTTTCACTGGGATATAAGAGGCGAGCAGTTAAATGATATCTATAAAAAATTAAGCGCATGAGAATTTTTGCCTTTCACTTATTTAATGACTATAGCGGAAGTCCCAAGGTATTGATGCAGCTTGCAAAAGGCTGGCAGATTGAAGGTCATGAAGTTCATCTGATCACTGGCACCGGCGGCAAAGGCTTTTTAACAAATTTGCAAGGCATCCATTATCACTTCTTTTGGTACAGGTTTGCCCCCAATCCATTGGTTAGGCTTTTCAATCTTATGCTTAGTCAGCTCTTACTCATCTTATTACTTTTCTTCAGGGTTAAGAAAACCGATATCATCTACGTTAACACCGTATTACCGTTTGGTGCAGCCTTACTTGGCAAATTCAAGGGATGTAAGGTAATTTATCACATTCACGAAACCACGGTAAGGCCGGAGATTTTCAAAAAATTTTTATTTGGGGTGGTGAGGTTAACCGCAAAAGAGGTTGTATATGTATCCAGATACCTTGCAGAAATAGAAGGTATGTCCGGGGTAAGCGCTAATGTGCTTTACAATGCAATAGAGGAGTCCTTTCTTCTGGAAGCCAGCAAAAAACGTAACCATAAAAACAACCGCTGCAATGTACTTATGGCCTGCTCTCTGAAGGCCTATAAAGGCATTGATGAGTTTGTGGAGCTGGCATGTACCAACCCTTTATTTCAATTCAGACTGGTATTGAATGCATCTAATGAAAGTATAGCCTCTTATTTTTCCGGTGTGGACCTGCCTAAAAATATTGCGCTTTACAGCACACAGACAAACCTCCACCCCTTTTACCAGTGGGCGGATGTAATCCTCAACCTGTCGAGGCCAGATGGTTGGATAGAAACGTTTGGTCTTACAATTATCGAAGGTATGGCATATGGCTTGCCAGCCATTGTACCCCCTGTGGGAGGCATTGAAGAAATTGTAGACCAAGGTTATACCGGCTTTAAGGTAGACTCCAGGGACAGCAGGAGTCTGCATCTCGCTTTAAATACTTTGCTAAATAACCCCGGTCTGTATGCCGAAATGAAAGCAAACTCGCTTAGAAAAATCACTGCTTTCAGCGAGCGGGGTTTTCTTGATCAAAGTCTACGCATACTTTACCGGGTGTAGTTTGTTTACCGGAATATCATTCCAGCTGATGGAATCCGTAAGCGAGCAAAAATTAATTCTTAAACTGTAAATCAGTAAGTTATAACTTTTGGCAGGTTATTGGGATCATCTAAAACTAAATGACCTCATAATGAAAACACATCAAAAGAAGAAAGTAGCAATAATCGGCACGGTAGGGCTTCCCGCCAGTTATGGTGGCTTTGAAACCCTTGCAGAACATATCGTGGAGCATTTAAGCGATGATTATGAGCTAACCGTATACTGCTCGGGAAAGAAATATCCCAGACAAACAAGAAAAAAGACTTATAAAAACGCAAAGCTCAAATACCTTCCCCTCAATGCCAATGGGATACAGAGCATTCCATATGACACGCTGTCCATACTACATGCTCTTTTCTTTGCGGATGTCCTTCTGATTCTGGGCGTAGCCGGGGCATGGATACTGCCTTTTGTCAAAATATTCACCAATAAAAAAATAATCGTTTCCATTGATGGCATTGAGTGGAAGCGCGATAAGTGGAACCTGCCGGCCAAATGGTACCTTTTTTGGGCTGAAGGTCTTGCAGTCAAATATTCGCATATTGATATTTCGGACAATGAGGCCATACAGGATTATACAGCCAAGAGGTATGGATCATTGAGCCGCATAATAGAGTATGGTGCCGATCATACTTTAAAAGTAAAACTTACCGAAGAAGACATAAACGCCTTCCCCTTTCTGGCTTCACCCTATGCCTTCAAGGTTTGCCGCATAGAGCCCGAAAACAACATCCATGTTATACTGGAAGCATTTGCCCGGTTACCTAAAAGCAACCTGGTCATGATCGGCAACTGGAACAACAGTGAATACGGCAAAAATGTCAGGGCCAGATATGGGGTTCTCGATAACATAATCCTGCTTGACCCGATTTATAACCAACGTAAACTTGATGCCCTGAGGTCTCATGCTACTATTTACATCCATGGGCACTCTGCCGGTGGCACTAACCCCTCGCTGGTGGAGGCAATGTACCTTGGACTTCCGGTTATTGCCTTTAACGTTTCATATAACAAGATAACTACGGAAAACAAGGCATTGTACTTTAAAGATGAGCAGGAGCTTAAAACAATTATTGATCAGACCTCACCCGAAATGTTGCAATTACTAGGTACTACTATGCAAGGTATAGCCGAAAGAAGATACACTTGGAAGCTTATTGTCAATAAGTACAAAAAACTCATAGTAGAGGCGCTTACGGTCAAAGAAAAATCATCGGTTACCCATAAAGTCAAAGAACTGGATTATCAGCTACTTCTGAAAATGAACCTCGGACACCTCAAAAATGAAGATGCATTTTTTATAAAACGCTAAAAACTATGGATACCTTCCACCACATCCCCACGATCTTAATAGCCACAGTCATTACCTGGATAGTTATTCCCTGGCTCCGAAAACTTGCTCTGCTGGTAGGGCTAGTAGATACCCCTAATGAACGTAAAATACACAGAAGCCCTGTACCTCTGGTAGGGGGAATGGCTATCTTTACAGGATCGTTCTTTTCCTTCCTACTTACCAATCCTTCTTGGGCAAATATGGGAGACATTAAGGTTATCGTGCTTGGTGCCATCCTACTTTTGCTTGTTGGTGTTATAGATGACAAACTGAATATTCGAGCATCCCTTAAATTACTTATTCAGATTGCTCTGGCCTATTATGCTTTCAGGAATGGATTGAAAATAGATTCATTGTATGGTATTTTTGGAATATACAAATTACCGGAGGCAGTGCAATATGTACTGACACTACTGGTTATTACAGGTGTAGTCAATGCCTTCAATCTCATGGATGGCATCGATGGTCTGGCTGCGGGCCTGGCAGTAGTTGGCCTTGGTGCTTTTACCGTGCTGGCCATATTGGCAGGCGAGGCATTCTTAATTACCTTATATCTTTCGTTAATTGGTTCTCTCATAGCCTTTCTGAGATTCAACTTTGATAAGAAAAACAAGATATTTATGGGTGATGCCGGGTCATTATTCTTAGGATTTATACTCGTTGTTTCAGCTATTTCAATATTGCAAACTACAAAAGACACTTCCCATGCTACAGCGAGCCTGGCCACAATTATCGGCGTACTGGCACTGCCAGTGGTAGATTCATTGAGGGTTTATAAAAGAAGAATAGCCAATGGACACAGCCCATTTAAGGCTGATCGTACCCATCTGCATCATCTTGTATTATTCCTGGGCTTAAAGCATAGGGCTTCCAGCCTGCTGATCATACTTATCTCAGCCCTCTTCATAGCTGTAAGCACCATCTTTGGAAGCCTGATAGGTATAACATTTACAGCACTGGCCATACTGGCATTATTTACTTTGGTCACCACCATCCTGCGGATCAACCAGAATGTAAGCATCTGGAAAGACAAGATCAGGGAAATGGAAAGCTCCTGAGAATAATTAACTTTAAAGGGAACGAGAATAGTCTTATTGGATTATAAGTTTCATTTTTATCAAGGTTAATTTAGAATAAGAGATATAAAAAACTCCGCTTATCTCGTTCTTTTATATCACCAACCTGATAAGAATAAAAAAGACTGACTCTAGCATCATTAATAAATACTATACAAATAAGAAAGGTTATGTATTTTTCGGTTCAACATTTTATGAAGGTTTTACCTAGGAAATCCACTATAAAAGAAATCAAAAGAAGTAAGGCAGGTATCTTAACTATATTCGGTAGGTTGTA
This sequence comes from Fulvivirga kasyanovii, assembly GCF_009711405.1. Lineage (GTDB taxonomy): Bacteria > Bacteroidota > Bacteroidia > Cytophagales > Cyclobacteriaceae > Fulvivirga > Fulvivirga kasyanovii. Next base: position 59,300 of record NZ_SMLW01000678.1, read on the forward strand.
CTTTTATTAAAGATCATTGTCAGCAAGACTGTCCGATTTAGCATTAGTAATCTTAATGCCTACTGCATGTGGCAATCCTTGTATTTTTCGTAGTTATAAGCTGCTGATCGATTAATTTTGGAATTTCGAAAAAAACAAGACTACCCTTAGCCAATGTTTTGAAATAAGTTTATGAAGGTCAATGTTGCTTTTTATATTTCTTCTTAAATTCTATGGTCTTTTCAATATTCCAAAAATATTTCGAGGACTTGGCGTTTGAGATTAGTTGAGCAAAAAAATAGGAAGCATTCCATGAAACATCGGCATCTAAGGTCTGTGAATTCTTGTATTGAGTCCATGGACTCATCGCGCCTTGGCAAGAAACGATTTTAGTGCTGTTACGGATTCCTTTTGTTTGTAATCCATCAGGACTGTGATTTAATATTTTGTCAATATGCCTATAAATTTCACTTTACCCACCAACCGACAACTTCACATTCTCCACAACCACCATCATCCCCCCAGTAGCATTGAGCCGGATGCTTTTATAATTCCCTTCTACCAGATAATCTATCAGCTTTAACCCGGAATATGCAGACTTCTCCAGTAGCCGTACAGTGTCGTCAAGAAGGGTTACTTCGATGGTGTTGTATTCTCCGGAACTTATGATTTGCAATACCTTTAGCTCAACGGTAGAAAACAAATCAATTTCATTGATAATAAGGCCGGCTTTCGGATGAGCGAAGAACTCCCTGATGATCCTGGTGAGGGAAATATTAAAGTGACTTTCATAAAGGATCTTTTCTCTAAGTTCTTCGGGATAGATGCTAACATCGTTATTAAACAGCGGGAGCCAGCCACCATCACCAAATATCAGCAGGTTGACAGGCTCTTTGCTAAAAATAGCTTCGCTGACCAATAGTTGAAATAGGTTGAACTGTTTGCTGGCTTTTTTTCTTTTTACCCCAACCTTAATTATCTCAATCAGTTCAGTCATAGAAGAACTATCGCCCCAACCATCCATCAACGCCTGATCCATGCGAATAAGGCGTTTCATAATCTGAAAATTCACATGGTAGAAAAGCTCCTTTTTCGTGCGTTTAAGCACTTTGCTTTTGATGCCAATGCCTTGAATATCTTCCAACACTCTTATCCATACAAATTCAAGAAAATTAAACCTTCGGTGAATGCCTTTGTTTTTCCTGGGGGTTATGATTAACTTTTTGCCATCCCAGGTATCAATAGTACGATTATGCACCCCTGTATCCGTGACAGAAAGTATCGGCTCCGAATTGAAAAGGCGATTAAATTGAATGGCCTTTACCGTGCCTGCAATTGAGAAAATATTTTCCAGTTTTTGTAGCATGAATCAAAAATACAAAAAATGTATTTTCATTTTACCATATTTTGTATTTTGCGTGATTTAGCGGATAAAATTGGTCATAGCGGTGCTAAATGCAACCCCACATACCTATCCGCTGGTCGGTGTAACTAACAGCTTCATGTAATGTTTCTTTTAAATAGTTAAAATTAATACCATAGAACAGTAAATTACTGCCATTTCAGTACAAATCAGTCAATTTGTAATCTCGTGCTATTGTTGGCAAATTCAGAGGTGGTCAAAAAGTTGATAAATTGTATTTTTTCTATTAGTGTCTATCGCGATAAATTGTAAGTGCTTAATTACTAACGTAATTATGACATGAAACTCGTCAGATTATTTTACCCGGAAAGCTCTAGGTTTGCACTAATCAAATAAAACGTACAAACCATGAACACAAAAAGAATTATTGCAGCCATTTTAATTGTAACCTGTGGCTCTTTGACTATGTCCTGTAGTGAGGAAGAGATTAAGCCAAGTTTAAAAAACTCAATAGAGGCAGCCACAGAGGGGAATAAAGGACATGTAGAGCCGCCGATTGAGTTTGCAACTGAGGGAGACGGTGGACATGTAGAGCCGCCAATTGAAAATGGAAATTAAAAGAAAGAAAGATTAATTTGTAAGGTTTTGCCTATGCATGTAAGATAACGAAGCTAATTTATACGCGGTCAATCAATTTATATCGACAATTTTGCCTGATACCATTTTGAAACCGACCACCTTGTTATGAAATTTGCTTTGTCTACAACTGCAATCTTTATTTTATTGTTAGCTGCCTGTTCTGAAAAGGAATCCATAGTTCCTTTTGATAGCTCGGACGATTTGAAGATTCTTGAAAATACTTATCAAGAATATACCAAGCACTATTCCGAACCAGATATTGCATATAACTTATTAGAAAGTATAAAGGTTCAAGCCGAGCAACAGGAAAATGATGAGTATCTAGCAAAATACTACATCGGATATGGGTATTTAAAGAAGATGGACAATCATCTTGATGAAGCAGTAACCGCCTTCTTTAATGCCCTTGATTTATATCAGCAGGTCGGAGATTCGTTGTTTCAAGCAAAAGTGTTAAATAACATTGGCGATATTTATCGTACTGCATATTTATCAAAAGAGGCTTTTGAATGCTTTAGTGCAGCAGAAGATATTTATATAAAGCTAGGACGAGAAGATAAACTACCTGGTTTATATGAGAATATGGGGCTTTTGTTTATAGATAGCGCTGCTTATGAAATTGCAGAAAACTATTTTGATAAAGGAATAGCCTTTAGCCAAGAGAACGAAGCCATCGATAAACTCAGCACTCTCCACCTTTTATACGGCAAACTCTACTTCAAACAAGCTAAATTTAAAGAAGCTAGAGAAAGCTATAACAAATCATTTGACCTTTTAGCTGACAAGAATTCCCTTAAGGCAGCATTTGTTTACGGAAACATTGGAGAAACCTATTTATATGAGGGGAAAATAGAAACGGCTGAAAGTTGGTTTAACAAGTCCTTAACCCTTAAACAATCCATTGATAATGTCGATCTAAGGCCTACGTTAAATTATTTGGGCCAGGTAGAGCTTCAGAGGGAAAATTTTAAGAAAGCACTGAGCTACTTTGATGAGGTAGTAGACCTATCAAAGGAAGATATAATCAATGATGAGCTAGATGTGGCTTTAGAGAATATCCAGACCGTTTATGAAAGTAGTCCAGGCATGCGAACCGATGAAGGTTTTAAGAGATCGCTATATTATTTTGGCGTAGCGCGTGAAAGTAAGAAAGTTTTGGCCGAGCTTCAGTCAAGGCTTAATACCCTTTATGCCCAATATTCAGTCAAAAAGGGGTATAATGAGTATGTCTATGAAAATAATCTTAGGAATGAAAAGGAAGGCAAACTCCAGTCAGTAGTAGCTGCAGTCATACTTGCTTTATCGTGCTTAATTCTCCTCGCAGCTATAATAATCTATAGGAAGAACCTTAAAGTGACAGCCCAAAATTTAAAGGCCACTGAAGAAGATTTAAGGATAACAACAAAAGACTACCAGCTTTCTAAGACACAAATTGAAAGGATTAAACAAACACTAATCGAGAGTGGATATCCACCATACCGCAACGCTTAGGTTACATTGAAAGGTTTTTCCTGATTTTATCAATTACAGCTTGGGAATCTTCGGCTTTCTGCTTATATCTTTTCATTTCGTTTTCAAAAGTTTCAGACTGATCACGCAATGCCTGGATCTCTATTTTGGACTGATGTAAAGCTTCAATAGCCTTCCTATAAGCCTCTTTAATATCTTTCTTTGCCAACTTTTCTGATTCTTCAATAGCTTGAAGTGTTGGACTTTTTGCAACAACCTTTGGATACTTGTAAAATAGCTCGTCAGTGGAAATATCAAATATTTTCGCAAGTACAGGCACGAGTTCAGATGGCACCTTGCGCCTGCCTTTTTCATAATTGGAGATCACATCTCTAGCCAAAAATTTACCGGTTATTTCCTTGATTTTTTCACCCAATTCAGCCTGAGACCAATTATTTCTTGTGCGAAAGTGATAAATTCTCTCCTCTATTGTTGTATTTTTCACAGCAATGTTTTAATTTCGAATCATTATTGTTTTTGACTACAAAAGATTCTACTTTCTGATATTTGATGTAGAGTCCTTTTCCAAATTTACAATTAAGATCATTAATTACCATGACCAACCAACCCCTTAAATTTCCGTATTTGGAATGCAATCTTGAAACCGAATATAATACTATTCTGGGACAAGCACATGCACTTGTAAAGCATTCACCGATTTGCTGGCTAGCTTATGAGCAACTTGAAGAGTACTTCGCTGGTAATCAAATAACTGATGATTTGAGTTTTCACATTAACGACGGAGCCATAGACTTTGTCAAAAGTAATTGTGAAGACCCAATAGCATTTATGCTCTTCGACCAAAGGCACGTAGCCTTCGAAACCCCGAAAGACATAGAGAGAGAAGCACCATCCGAAAACATAAGTGTCCGACGCAATAGAAAGCCTATCCGCTATTCTCTAGGGTACTTTAAACTGAAACTATCAAGAGTTAGGCGACGCTGACAGCAATTGTGGGAATACCACTTATCATTTGGCGGCTCATGCGGTTGGAGGATTTAGTTACCTCCAAAAGCACAGGGACATTGGAAGAGCTGGCCGCGAAACTTGAAATGAATACCGAATTAACGAAAGCATATATAGAAGCCCTGGAAGAAATGAGGGAATGCAAAATTGAGTACGATGCCGGGTATTCAAGCTTTGTCTTTGTTGGCCCTAATTGGGTTTAGGTTGACGGGCAACGGGAGGTGCAGGAAACCGCACCTCCCCAACGCCTTAACAGATTTACAGATCGAAAATGAAGGAAAGTCTATTTTTAGAGCGCATAGAGCGCATGGACAAGCTTATTCAAAGACGCAGTGCCGGAAGAGCAGAAGACCTGTCCAAAAGGCTGGGGATATCGAAAAGAAGTGTATTTAATATGCTTAGGATCATGAAAGAAGACTTTCACGCCCCGATCGTATTTGACAGAAGTCTGAATACCTATAAATATGAAGCCGAAGGCAGCATAGTTGCAGCCTTCGTAGCAAAAGAGAAGACTTAAAAATACTCATTATCTATATGGGTTAGTGTTTCACAACCATCCAGGGGGAGCTTGCAAGTGTCTCCCCCCGGTTACGCCCCTTAAAGCTAAAACTTATGGACAATATGAAAACAACATGGGAAGAGTCACAGGAACAGTACAGTATGTTGCTGGGTGGGCTTAACGAGCTGATCCAAAACACCACAAAACTGGCCGAAAGCTATGAAGCCACGAACATGACGTTCGCCCACCTGATCTATGAAAACGGTCTGACCGAGATCATACAAAAAACGAAGATGCTGGAAGATTATGAACGTGGGTTTCAGTTTATGCACTACTCCCTGCAAGGCCATGTCGAAAGCCTGAAACGCTTACGGGAAAGGGTAAACCTGGTGCTTATCAAAGACCCGGTGAATCGTCCGTATAACTGAATGCAGTATGATCAGAATATTTGATTATACAAAGACAATTAAAGACTCATACTTCATTAAGGAGGATTCTAAGGTTGCTCTTTTTGATATGCGAACTTTTACGATTCACAGAAGTAAGGGCCTGCGTTATCAACTTTTTTTTCTGAATATGTCGGTGTCAGAGTTAGAGTTTGGTACGAAGCAATACAGCAAAGTATTGCGGGAATACAAAGTCTTTTTATCAGGCTTGCCAATGTTGCATTGGTGAGGATGAAGCGAAAAAGTAAACCTGAATACTTTGAGTAAGTGTCAAAGTCTTTTTAGACAGAGCAGTTTAGTTTATAAAAATTACATTTCCTTAATGAAAATATAATTTTATAAAAATTCATATTAGTTTTATGATTTTAATATTTATTTTTTACTTTTAAGCGGATATTTTTTTAAATATTTGTTTTTATAGTTTTAGTTGTAATACAGTTTAGGGCGGAACTGCCTAAAAAATTACATTATTCAACTTAGTACTTACATATACATAACCATCAAAAAGAATGACAGCACGAGTATGCACCTACTTTAGTATTAGTTTGCTCTTTTTATTAATTGGGCATAATGGTTTGTCGCAGTCAGAGAAATTCCAGGTTAATATACCTCCGCCACCCGATGCCGCTGCCCTGGGGAAATATGGGGAAATACCCGTGGGTACCTATACAGGCATACCGAGCATAAACATACCGCTTTATAATGTGGAGGGGCGGCATTTGTCGTTACCCATATCCCTTAGCTATCATGCCAGTGGTATCAAGGTAGAAGAAGTTTCATCGTGGGTAGGTGCCGGATGGTCATTAAGTGCGGGTGGAGTAATTACCCGGTCGATAAATGGGTTGACTGATTTTAAAAGTAAAGACGGCCCTCAGGATAAATACGGTATTGCCCAGCCCATAACCTACCTCAATGGTAACCAGGTATCAGGAAGAAAGATCCCGAAGGGAATTGGTGCCAGTTGTGCCCTTCAATGGGAAGATGATACGCAGGATTTTAATACCTCAAAAAATGCCGGTTTCATTTCCGACGTTCTATTTGAAGCAAATATGTACGATACCGAGCCGGATAACTTTTACTTTAACTTTAGTGGTCTGAGTGGGAAGTTTCTCTTTAATGAGGACAGGGAGATTATTACAGACAGCAAAACAAAATTGATTTTTGATAAATTACCAACTGAAGATGATGACAGTTGGATAATATCCACGCTGGATGGTGTGAGTTACGAGTTTGGTGGTACTATGTATAATCAAGGAGTGGAGCAGGCGAGTTGGATCGAGTGGACGAAGTCTTTATACTCGCCCTATGGTGGCTCTAACACCCAGGCCAGTAGCTGGTACTTAAAGACCATTACTCATCCATCTGGTGAACAGATAAAGTTTAATTACACCCGAAAATCTTATAAATTTAAAACTTTCAGTGGTGGATACAGATCGGAGTATAGAACAGACTGTCTGCCTGCAGGTACTTCGACTGTTTCTCCAAGTAGTTACGGCGGCATGGTTGAGCATTTGGTTGATGGGTTGTTTTTAAAGGATATAACCATAACATATCCTGATAACAGTGCCACAGTGGTGAAATTTTATACCGTTGATGACAGGCTTGAAGGCAGTAACTATGCAGCTTCTGGAACTAATTTAAGGACTCGGTTAGACCGAATTGAGCTAATCGAAAGATCCTCAACGGGAATAGAATATCTTGTAGGATCCTACAAATTTTCCTATGACAATCTGGCAAATAAGTTATGGTTAACCAGTGTGAAGGAGCGTTCAAACGACGGAACAGCGAAGCCCCCTTACGTTATAAACTATTTTAACCATTCACAATATCCTTTAAGAACTTCCGATGCCGTGGATCTTTGGGGATTTTACAACGGTAAAACTGCTAACACCGGATTTTACCCTAAAGTAAGCTATGGTGCGGCAGGTGCCCCTTTGATTGGAACGGTTGGAGATAATTATGCTCCCGTTGAAAATTACATGAAGTATGGCATAATTACTTCAATAAAGTATCCAACGGGAGGTTCGACATCTTTTGATTTTGGCGCTAATCGTTTCTCTAATTTTGAAACAGTTGACACTTTCAATCCTCTTGAAATATGCAGGGATTATAATTCTACTAATTCCTGCGGCAATGGTTCGCTTAGATCGGTTGAGTTTGAAGTAGTGCAAAATCAAACTTTTTCAATTACAACAAATATTGATCATCCCTATCAGGAAATCGTGGAGGCTGAAGTTTGTGATTCCCGCTATACCAGTTGTAATGATATCTTTACCAATACAGATGACTTTACAGTATATGGAACTGAAAGGAATGTTTTTCTCGATTATTCAATTACAGGCACGAATAGCTCAAACGTTGGCAATAACCTGGTTATTAAGAACAGGGATACCGGTGTACATGTAAAATCCATATATGTTGCGGGAGGATATGCGCCTGTAGCTAAAATAGCATTAAACCTTCCGCCGGCAAATTACACGCTTGTAGCCACTTCCATGCAAACATCAAATGATGTGGTTTCCGGTACAGTGATCAGGGAAGCTTATATAGCACCTAAACCAACTTATATAGTGCGGTTGGAAAAACCTGATGGGACACACGTGGACATTAGTACTTCAGGTGTTACAGATGTAGCATTATCAAAAGGAACACATATATTAAAAACTCATCAGGTTGACAGGGAAGTTACCGGGGCTAAAGCATATGCAAATATCAAAGAGAAAAACCCCTCCTTCAGCTATAAAAAGAACTATGGGGCGGGGCTAAGGATTAACAAACAGGTAATTTCAAATGGAATCAATGATATTGATCAGGTAATAGAGTATGCTTATCAAAAGGAAGATGGTTCTACCTCAGGAAAATTGATGAACAAGCCGGTTACTCATTACCTGACGGCCACCACCATTCCCTCAAAAGATGGAATTTCTTATTTCAATGTATTTAGCTCCAATGCTGCCTACCCGCTTAGCAATAGTGCTGCAGGTAGTTTTGTGGGTTATGACAGGGTTGAGGTAAAAAGGGGCAATTCGGGAAAATCTGTATTTGTCTATTCAAACTATACCGATAGCCAAAGTAATTTCGATGCTACGGTACTTTATTCCTGTAATACATTTAACCCCGAGACTAGTAATTCGCAGATCATGGTTCACGGTACCCCTTCCCTCACTTATGCCTACAGTAATGGAAATTTACTCTACCAGTATGACTATACTGAAAACGGTGATCTGGTGAAGCAAATTGAGAACAGCTATAAGCAAACAGTTTATACAACTTATGGTTTAAAGATTACATCTTTACCCTTGCCGGGGGGGACGAATAATTTGCTGAATTGGGATCCCGTAACTCCCTGTGATCCACTGGGGTACAAGCACTACCAGATAGATATAGGATTTTCACTACTTGAAAGTAGTAAAATCACAACCTATGGCGGAAATGGAGAGGAGTATGCAGAAGATATTAAATATGGGTACTCTTCAAATAACCTATTGATCTGGCAAGAAATAATTGACCATGAGGGCACTCGAAGATATGTACGGTATGGTCATAAAACAGGAACTTCGTTAGTCCAGGAAGTAGCCACTTCACTTTATCATCATACCACTGATCCCCTAAAAGGTGAATATATAGAATATGATGGATATTTTCCTGTCAAATACTATAAGCATGAAACGCTGGGAGTAAATGAAACTCCTGATCCTGATAGTGATTTGGGCTACGGTAAAAGCAATTATAAACTACGAAAGCAGATCACCTACAACGACCATAACAATATTGTAGAACTTGATGAAGATGGTTACCATACCAGTTTTATCTGGAGTTCAAATCAAAAGAACCTTTTAGCCGTGATAGAAAATTGCAGGCGGTCAGATGTGGAAGGTGTTTTAGGGGTTGATTTTGAAGGCAGTAATTCCGGTTTAACATCCTCGGAAGCTGCAGCTTTGAGGGGTGACTTATCGTACTCTATGATCACAACCTTCAATTATTCTGATCGTGGAGAAATTCTGTCAATAACAGATCCGAACGGCCAGGCCAAAAAATATGACTATGATTCATTTGGCAGGTTGGAATGGATTAAAGACCATGATAACGGTATACTTTCCAAGTTCATTTATAAGTATAAGAGTGATTAGCATATACATGTCTGCTCAAATTTACTCATCAATAGTTAGTCAAATCCAATTATATCCTGACTGAAATAAATTATGAAACGTATTTATAGACTGATCTTTTTCTCATTATTCTGCTTAACAGCGATAACACATAATACTTACAGTATAGGCACATACGACAACTTCCATGAATCATGGTACTTTAGTTCCTTTGTTGTAGGAAATCTAGGTGGTGGTGGAAGCGTGCAAGCAACCATTGACAATGATATATTGACTATCTCATTTAATGCAAGTTTTATTGAAAGTGAGGTGCAGACCGGGCCTATTCAATTTATAAATTCACAGCCTGCCTTGCCAGATATGCACTTAGGGTACATCTTGCAAGGTGTTGTTAATACTCAGGCCAACTATCGGGTGCATATTGAAAACGGCTACCTGTCTATAGAGCATACTGGATCGTCACCTGCTCCGGTTATCACCCGTTTTAATGTTGTTTTTGATGTTGACCTGGCAAAACTAAATTGTGCAGCCCAAATTCCTAATTCACAAATATCCATGACAAATGTGTCATGCGCTTCTGCACAACTTAATGCTGCGGGTAGCCCCTCGTCAGGAACAGAATGGTACTGGGTGTCACGTAATAATCTAAGATCAAAAGAGAATAAGGGGACAACGTTTAAAATATATAGTAACGGTGACTATTTTCTTAGATCTTATGACGTTAGTGCTGCATGCTGGAGTACAGAATCGTTAACGTTTTCTGCAACCTTGCAAAACAACACAACTAACTTGCCTACCGCGGAGACTGGTTCAATGAATTATGTTGAACGGCAGGGGTCATTAATTAAAGAAACCTCTGAAGATAGCTTTAATGATTATTGCGTGAACCTGAGAAATTCTAATATCACGTATTTTGATGGGCTAGGTCGTGAGGTTCAGGAAGTTATACGGGGAGGAAGCCCTTTGCGAAGAGATTTGGTTACAGCGACGGACTATGATGCCAATGGCAGAGTTGCAAAGCGCTATTTGAGCTACAGTCACTTTAGCAACGATGGTAAGTATAAGGCAAATTATGTAGATGCGCAAAGGGAATTTTATCTAACAGCGGGTAATCACGCCAATGACCCATACCCCTTTGCAGAAACAGTTTATGAGGCATCTCCTTTAAATAGGGTATTGACCCAGGGAGCTGCCGGAAGAGAGTGGCAACCTTACATATCAGATTTATCACTCGAGGGTTTAAATGTATACTTTGATTGGGATGAGTTGCTAGTTAACCCGGAATATGGAGGAGGAGGTGTACGGGTTACGGTATTAGGGGGTGTATTAACAGTAAATTTTGATGCAGGATTTGTATACAGGTCTTTAAAGATCGGGCAGATCGGGTTCTTGCACGGAGATATGCCGGATATGTCGTTAGGCTCGTTGGAGAAAGAAACTTATTATGCTTACATCAAAGATGGTTATTTATGTATAGGGGTAGGCATGGGAGCTGAGCCTATTGATGGGTTACGTGTAAAGTTTACTAAAGACCTTTCTGGTTATGGAACAATCAGTGCTAATCCTCATACTGTTAAATTTGCGTACCATGTAAATGAGCTTAGTGATGAAGTGAAAATTTGGAAAGTTGGTTTGCATTCTGAACTCCCGGAAACACCCGGAAATTATCTAGCCGGAAGCCTCACCAAAAATATTTCTATTGACGAAGCTGGAAATCAAACCCAGGAGTATACCGATAAGCGCGGGCATATTATCTTAAAAAGAGCGCAGGTGCATAGTGCGGACTCCACTGTAGAGCTGTGGGCTGATACCTACTATATATATGATGATATGGGAAATTTGAGGTTTGTACTACCTCCGGAGGCTAGTAAAAAACTGAATTCCGGAGCCGCGCTTGATGATGATTTTCTGGCAGATTACGCTTTTACTTATAGGTATGATGCCAGAAACAGAGCCGCCGGGAAGCGGGTTCCTGGTGCAGGTTGGGTTTATATGGTCTATGATGTGAGGGATAGAGCAGTGTTAACCCAAGACGGAAATCAAAGAGATCCTAATAGTACAATTGGTAGAGAGTGGAGATTTACGAAGTATGATCAACTGAACAGACCAATACTTACGGGAATATATACTCATAGCAATGCTATTGGTCAAAAAGACATGCAGGATTTCGTAAATGGCAGGGTGGGTGATGAAGATGCATATTTTGAAACCACAGGGACTGCCAAACATGGATATACCGATCTGGCTTTCCCACGAGGGGTAGCGGCGGATGACTATCTTACAGTGACCTACTATGATGGCTATGGGTTTAAAACCCTTTCAGATTTTGGTGCTTCCTATAATTATGATAAAAATCAACTGGGTTCTTACACTACGTCACAAGGTACTCATACATTCCCTGATATCGAATTTGATAAAGTGAAGGGAATGATAACTGGAACCAAAACCAAGGTGCTCGATGATAATAACACATGGCTTAGCAGTGTTACTTATTATGATGAGCGTTATAGAGTAATACAAACCGTGACGGAAAATTATAGTGGAGGTATAGACAGGTTTAGCACACTCTACAATTTTCCGGGTTGGATAGTGGCAACGTGCAACATGTACTCTAAGGGAGATAACTACATTGGTATTAAAAAACGATACACTTATGACCATAGTGGACGTCTTATCAATGGCTTCCATGAGATCATAAAAAACGGCACACCGCAGGGAGAGATATTTTTGGCTGCCAATAGATACAATGCATTGGGCCAGTTGATAGAGAAGAACCTTCACCTTGAAGATAACATGCCGCATCAGTCCATTGATTACAGGTACAACATTCGCGGTTGGCTTCAAACCATAAATAACAGCAGGCTAACCACTCAGGAAGATGGCAATGCAAAACCGGACCTCTTTGGCATGGAACTTATTTATAACAACCCATTAAACGGAGTTCAGAATGAATTATAAAAATACTTCCGAAAATTCGTGGCCCTGTGGTTTTAGTACTGCATGGGCTGTTCTTATTTGTTTTTCTTTGTTCGTAAGCGCACTGGCTATGAAGGCTCATGCAGCAGATGTAGCAATGGCTGGCTTAACAGCAGATTCGGTAAGGTACCTGATCGACCTTGGGGACCCTGCTACC
>NZ_SMLW01000041.1 GCF_009711405.1 Fulvivirga kasyanovii
GAGGCCGTTCAGTCGGCACGAAGCACATACGCTGCCAGGAAAGTTGAAGCAGAGAAGAAAGCTGAAGAAGTGGCTGCCGAAAAGGCGAGAATTGATGCCATAAGAAATGAACCGGTTACGGAAGAAAATATAGGCAGGGTCATTCGGTCACCAAGGAGTACGGAAGGCGTGGCTGCATATTTATCAGAGTATTTGGTCTACAACCCAAAATTTGTACAGAAGGCTTTGGAAAGGTTGGGGAGTGGTGGCGCAAAAAAAGAGGTGATCATAAATCTGCTATCCATATCTTCAGATTCAACATTGATGCGCTG
>NZ_SMLW01000238.1 GCF_009711405.1 Fulvivirga kasyanovii
CAAGGTCGACGACAAAAAAGCCTTCCGACCTTGACAGGATTTCGGACCGTGTCGGAGCTTATTGCTCCATTTTACTAAATGGCAAATTATCAATAAGTTCGATCCTGATTATCACCTGGCTTTAAGTTTATGTCTCTATCTCCGCAAACCAAAAGGACTATCAGCCGCATTGTTCCCTTCGGGCTTATATGGTTACTTTTAGGCTGGACATTCCTCTTTGTAGAGTATGCTGCGATCGGTCAGGGGAATTACGGCCCGACAACGGCCATACGGATGAGTTCTGATATATTTGTTTTCGCAAGCTTTGTGGTTTTAGGTGTCGGGCTTTTTATAGGTGCTATTGAGGTGGTGTGGCTCAAAAAAGTATTCTCCAATGAGAGTTTCACTACAAAAATTATCTATAAACTCCTGGTCTATTCCCTTTTCCTGTTTACGGTTATTCTTGTTGCTTTCCCCATTGCGGTTAGCATACAATTGCATACGCATGTATTCGATCCCCTGGTCTGGCAGCGGTTTTACGACTATTTGACCAGCCTGGGCAATGTCAGCACGAGTGTGCAAATGGCGGTATCGCTGTTCATCTCACTCTTCTATGCTGAGATCAGTGAAAATATCGGCCAGAAGATATTATTTAACTTTTTTACAGGCAAATACCACAAGCCGGTAGAAGAGAAAAGGGTTTTTATGTTCCTCGACATGAAATCTTCAACCACCATTGCAGAAAAGCTTGGGCACATCAAGTACTTCGAATTGCTTAAAAAGTATTATGACAATCTCTCGGATGCTATTTTGAGAAACCATGGGGAGGTGTACCAGTACATTGGTGATGAAATAGTGGTATCGTGGCCTTTAGAAAAGGGAATAGAAAACAACCATTGTGTCCATTGCTTTTTTGCCATGAAATCAGATTTGAACAAAAGGTCGGGCTGGTACTTAAGTAAATTTGGTGTTGCTCCTACCTTTAAAGCGGGGCTGCACTGCGGCAAGGTCACCACGGGGGAGATCGGCGCCCTCAAGAAGGAGATCATTTTCACGGGTGACGTTCTAAATGCCACTTCGAGGATACAGGGACTTTGCAATACTTATGATGTAGACATCATCATTTCCAAAGACTTGGCCAATGAGTTGCGGCCTGATAAAAAATACAATTTACAACCCATAGGCACTCAGGAGTTGAGGGGAAGGGCTGAGGTTATGGAACTGTATACCGTCTTTTAGTTTAAGAGATCAAGCGTAAAACCTGTGGAGTAAATAGATTGGAAAGTAAAGTAAGTAATGTGAAACTTGCCACTGAAAATCAGTAAACCGTGCTTATTGTTATATTATACGAGTTTGTCTACTGCTTTTGCCGATTGCTATTAACAACTCTCTGTCAGCAAAGAGGTGAAAATTTAGGGTCTCCCCATAAATTCAGCTTGATACATTATAAGGTCCACCCATAGCTATGTGCCCTGGCAGTCCCCCAGCCAATGATGTTAACGTTTAGGTTTATTGCTTTATGGTAGGCCGTATTGTGTACCATAAAAAGATAATCATCACCTTCTGTTTTCACTTGGGTGAGCTGCAATTGGTAGGTTTGTAAAAACTGGTCAAAATGGGCCTGCACACCATTCTCATAGATCTGGCTATCCAGGGTAAACCTGCCGGTTGGGATGGGGTCAGTGATGCCATAATTGTTTTTAAGGATATGCTCCAGCTTCCATACAAACTCTTTGATGACCTCTTTCCAGTCAAAATACATAAAAAGTAGTTTCCTGTTTTTTCCAGGCTCATAGCAATAGTACTCCATAAGACCTAAAAGCGTGTAAGGCTCATTATCTTCTACTTTTTGCGAAGCAAGCCAGTGTCCGAGTTGGGCGCACTCGTCAGGAGTCCATTCGCACAAAGCCGCCAATGTGGTACACTCCTGTATTTTTTCTTTTGAAATGGGTACACGCCGGGCTATTTTCTGCTGCTCCTGACTTTTGACCTGTTCCACTTCCTGCTTCAATATTAAAAAAGAGTGCTCTAACTTATTTAAAAACCCTTCATCTTCGGGGTGAGGCATAGAGGCATCTATGGTTTGGTGCCACTCAAAACCCTGGCCTGCATTAACCCTTCTTACATCCAGATGGCTTCCTATCTGTGCTATAAAATAATATTCATCGGGGAAAGCCGTGCTGAAATCATCCCCAAAGATTATGGCATGAGGCAGATAAATCTCCTGCCCCTTGTATTTATAATAAAAATCTCCCTTCCACAATACCGCCGTTTTAAATCGCTCCTCCCCGGCACCTGACAAATCAAATTGTTTGAATTGATTGTTCGCGGGATCTGCCATGGTTAATATTTCATGGAGCAGCCCCACAGTTACCACATCACTTCGAAAGGGCTTGCCCAGTAGTTCTTTTTTGTTATAATAAACCCTTGCCATTATTGCTTTTTAATCAATAAGAACTCATTTGAAAATCGTTGCTGTAACCACTTGCCAGCATATTTAGAAATTTATACAGCTTCTCCTCCCTGATTTCGGCAGAGAATGATGACTTTAACTTCACCTTCCCGGAGAGTTCTTTTTTCCGGTTTTGAAAAACATAAGCTTTGAACGATTTTCTGCCCAGTTTTACTAAAAGGTAATCCTGCTGCCGGTGCCGATGGTGGTATACCAACGTGCCGGATACAGGTGTGCCTTTCCGGTAGTGGCCCACGCCCAGCAGCTTACCATCCGGGCCGTAGAAGGAGGCCTTTCCATCCCTGTCATTTCCATCGTAGGGTATTACGCTCTTTTTCATGCCATTTCTAAAGTATCGAGTCTTCACGGACCTATCTGAAGGCAGTTCGTACGTGACTTCAAAATTAATCTGCTCATGATCATAGTCCCGGTAAGCTACCTTCTTCACCGGGTACCCAGTCTCATAGTACGTCAGAAGCTTTCCTTCTATTTTTACTCCTTTATAA
>NZ_SMLW01000068.1 GCF_009711405.1 Fulvivirga kasyanovii
GTTGGTATACTGGCTCCCCGTTTTAAGCCTATGGGCATTGTTACCTGTTATGGTAGTTTACTTTCTGATCAGACTACCTGTAAGCAAAAGCATTGTTATTGACTCCCGGGTCATCTACCGGATGGTGGATACTACGCAGGGGGATTTTTTAAGGAATGGAATAGAGATGCTACTGGGAAACAAAAAGGTTTTCCTGGCTGACCCCATCGATGATCTTAATTGGGTGTATGTCGATAAAACTATCTTTGAAAAGTTATGGCCGGAATCTCCTCTTGAAATGAGCAGAAAGAATTATACCATAAAAGCCAGATTCAGAACATACAAATTACTATTTGGTGGCTATGGCAAAGCCAGTGTAATTGGCATTGAAAAATTAGAAGAAAATCCAATAATCAGAAAATAAACATCCATATTTACCGTAAAATCATATAGAATCTAGCACAAAAATATTAACCTA
>NZ_SMLW01000017.1 GCF_009711405.1 Fulvivirga kasyanovii
GGTTTTTTAAATGGTACTGATACTCGTATATGCACTTTTTTAACGAACCCTCAGTTTTTCACAGTCCCTTTTACACACAAAAGCCGATTTTCGTGATGACTTGGCTGTGATTTATTTAATCAATAACGATATTAGCACGCTAGCGGCACTTAATAATAACGCAGTCAAACTAACTACGAACGATTGATTGTTTTTTTTCTTTGTGTCCAAAAGGTCTTTTCCCTTAGCGGATATCACGTAATGTACTATTTC
>NZ_SMLW01000115.1 GCF_009711405.1 Fulvivirga kasyanovii
TTATTGAAGCATCTAACCTTTTCCCAACTCATATCCTAAATCACAGCTACTTTTACTAGTCAACAACTCGTAAAGCAATTCCACCAGACACTCCACTCGTGGTGATTTTACAATTGAAAAATGATTACCGTCTATTTCGTATAAGTATATATCTGATGTTATACGCTCCTTCAAACCTCCTATGCTAAATGGAGTCTCGGTTGCTTTAATGTAGTTTAATTCGCTACTTTGCACATCATTTATCTGATAAGTGCTGACAGCATGTTGTAAAGATCTTATGGTATTTAAATAAACAACAAAATCATAGGGTTCAATTTGTGTGATGTTGGGCATAACAGAGAAAATATCCGGAGGTATTATCTTTTTAATATCCTGATATGTACTTTTAGATTCTTTTAAGATACTAACCACTCTAGACCAAAGTGTATTAATATTGTCGATCGGTTTTTCACCTTTTTCACCTACCATCTGGAAGATCGAAAACTTGCTTAATAAAGTCCTTTCACCTTCCAAGCTAAATGGGTCTATTGGAATGGTTTGTTGATCGCGAACAGGAAAGGCACTATCTATTATTATCAATTTATTTCCACATTCATCTAATTTTTCCAATTGAGATGCCATTTCAAATGCTATAAGACCCCCGGTACTCCATCCCAATATTTTGTAAGGCCCCTTTGGTTGTACTGCCTTCATTTTATGAATATAGTCTATCGCCAAATCCTCAATTTTTCTATTTTGTGGCTCTATTGAACGCAGCATTTCACTTTTAATTCCCCAACAATTTAGGTTTTTCATTCTTGATGCCAAGTCTGTATAGCCTTGAATATCTCCACTACCGTCATGAATAAAAAATATGTTTTCATCATTAGCCCT
>NZ_SMLW01000292.1 GCF_009711405.1 Fulvivirga kasyanovii
TGATCTTCTAGTCCCTTTGGATTACTATCCTTTGCATGCCCTTTATTAAACTCCTTTTGAACCCACCCATCATCACCATATTTTTTCATTGTTGTCCCAGAAGGATTCTCTGCAACGGTATTTGGTTTACCTTGATCTGGTATCCTATTTTTCCTCCTTTTTCCTGTATTGGCGTTTTCATTGGCTGCACCACTGTTATTCCCATCAGCATTCAACATATTATTGAACCCATTATACATGGTATTTGCTCCATGGGCTGATATGACTATGCCACCAATTGCACCCGCCGCACCTGCAACAGCACCAACACCTGTTGACGAGGTAACCACACCCCCACTTGCAGAACCTTCCGCAACACCGGCACCTAACCCCATCTCAATGGCTCCTTGCCCGACGCTTAGTGCGTCTCCAAACTTTTGACCAATTCTGCTATCTGAGGTTGCCATAACTACACCTCCCGTAGCGGCTGCAGTAACTTCCGCACCAGAATGAGGGTTCTACACTAAATCAATGTCTAATCATATCACTTCTCTTAATGTACTTTGCAATTTCATTAAATCTTACAGCCCTATTTTTTACCTCATCATCAAACTCATCAACAATATCTATACCTTCAATTATAGAGAGATACACTTTTTCCCCTAAAATATTGGTCAAATGTATATCAAGAGCTAAATACTTCATATCCTCCGATTCTAATTTGATGTTCATTTTTACATCTAAATCATAGGTGCCATCTTCAAACCTATAAATAATACATTCCCATCCATCTGTATCAACGACAACTTCTCTATTATCTGAATCATAAATCACAAACCTAGAAAGCAATTCTTTTTTCCTTGGTTTGCCAACCATAAACTCCCAATAATTGGAACTTGGCGCATAATTCATAATTTCCTCTATGCTAGGTATCAATTCCTTATCAAAATGTGGAGATATGCAAAAATAAAAGTGGTCTTCAAAAGGACCATACTCCCAGTCGTATGAACCTAACTTTTTAACCATTAAATCTATTTTATCTATTAAGTCCTTATTTTCTGGGTCTGCTCTTAACTCTCCCTCAATAGCTGTAAAATCCGCCCAAAATAAATTTATATCAGTCAATTCCATATCCTCCATATTTTTTTTGAAAATATTCTTCTCTTTTGCTTCCCTTCTTTATCTCATTCCGTTGATTATCCAGATTCTCTATTCCACCTTCCTGCTCAATAGCTCTCTGTTCCTTAAATACACCTTCCTCAGGTGAATCATACTCATCAATAATTTCAGCATTAGATCGGTCCCTACCATCTCTCTTTCCACGCTTACTTGGCGAACTTTGCTTTGTTCTCCCTACATATGGTTTTCCACTATTAGTATCTTCACCAGGAACTTTATAAATTTTCCCATCAGCATTCAGCAAATTGTTCAATCCATTCCGCGCAGTGTTGGCTCCGTGAGCTACAATAACTACACCTCCGGCAGCAGCAGCACCTACAACACCGCCAACTATTGTAGGAGAAGTAACCGCTCCACCTACTGTACCTCCTGTTGCCAAAGCTCCCCCACCTACTGTTTCTAACGAACCTTGCAACACACTAAAGGCATCTCCTGCCATCTGACCTGCTGTAAAAGCTGCATTATCCCTTGTCTCCCGCTCAAACCCCTGAACCAGAACGGTTTCACCATCAGCTCCCACCACTGTTGTATTGTTAGAAGCAACTGCGTTTACTGCTCCATTTGCAAAATCAACAATGCCCTTTGCAATTGCCCAGCATTTGGGACAATCTCCGTAAGGATCATTATACCTGATGGGGTTATTGAATGAATACTGATAAGGTGTGTAGATTTCTTGCCCTGCCTGATCAGTCAGCGGGTCAACCTGCATAAACCTACCAGTGGTATAATCGTAAGTCCTATACTTAGTCATATCCATGCTAAGGCCAAGGTCTGTTATCCTCTCGGTATTGAACGTTTTGTCCCCCGTACCCTGGTTGAACAAGAACCTGTTGTCCTTAGCAGTAACCCTCTTAAAACCCCCTGCCATTTCCATACCGTAGGGATAGAAATTGTCACTTTGGACAACATTGCCTTCGGAAAGCACCACCTTCATATCATCAAAGAACATACGCGAAGAGCTGTTACTCTCGCTAAGGTAAATATAGATGAAGCCGGCTTTTTCTACAACTATATCATTTAAAGCTAAAACCTCATGGGTATTGGCATTGACATCCACCTGTGCAAAACCATCCTTCTGGAAGTTCATCTGCTCATCGAAGAGAATGTAATTAAGATAAGCCGCTGGTCTCGTATCTCCTGCGTCATTACCATTGCCCACTAAACTTGTACCATTCTCAGCAGTAAAAGCATCGTAAGTCGATTGCTCAAAAGTATTACCACCGTTCGCGCCACCAAACGCTCCGGCTACAGCCGCAAGGATAGCATCGGCAGGTTGCAAATTTCCATAGTCACCAGCTTCGTAATAGCTATATACTTCTATGTCTATCTTATCACCCGGCCCTACTGGCAAACTGATTGCTGGCCCCGCGATCTGGCTGTTGTTCAGCATCACTACTTCATCGTCACCGGCCACATGGATGTCACTAGCGGTGGCATCGGCACTGTTAAACGCTTCCCTCGTTTCCTTGAGGTTGCTGAACAATTCTTCTTCCTCTGCCGCAGTCTCACTCTCGAACCTGCCCGTAAACTCGATTGTCTTCGGTTTCGTCGTAAAGGTCAGCCTTGTATTTCCCAAGTGGTCTTTTAAATGGTACTGGTAGTCACATATGCACTTTTTAAACGAACCTTCAGTTTTTCATAGTGCCTTTGCCCAGATAAAAGCTGATTTTTTCTGTGCTTTGGCTGCCTCAGGCAGTAAAATCATGTTAGATCACTGCTAAACAGCACCTGCGCAAAATCTTCATGTGTAACATTATCCTTCTTATTTTCAGCCCTCATGGTCTTAATTATCTTAATAAACCTTTTTTTGCCTTCAAAAT
Source organism: Fulvivirga kasyanovii (assembly GCF_009711405.1). Taxonomy (GTDB): domain Bacteria; phylum Bacteroidota; class Bacteroidia; order Cytophagales; family Cyclobacteriaceae; genus Fulvivirga; species Fulvivirga kasyanovii. Next base: position 2,979 of record NZ_SMLW01000292.1, read on the forward strand.
TTGCCAGATTAGCTCCATTTCTATCAAAATCGGCTATGTATTTTACCACCTGCTCACTTCCATAAATAGCTATTCTAACCTTTGCATCTGTCAACTTTACCCTCGCCATTGCGTGCATATTTTTGTCTCTGCTGCTTAGCTCGGCTGCTGCCAAGGCATAATCAGCGTATGCCTTAATTTTCAACTGTTTTTTTTGACTTTGCCTTTCCCTCAGATTAGTAAAAATATATTGGAGAAAAGCCCCTGTCACAACCCCAAAAAAAGGTAGCAATGCGATTAATGTTTTATCCATAGTATACTGTTATGTAATCCATCTTCATTGCCAAGATGATCCTTTATGTGGTACTGGTAGTCGTATATGCACTTTTTTAACGAGCCTTCAGTTTTTCACTGTCCCTTTCCCTGAGCAAACAGGTTTTTGCATTGCCCTACAGATAGTGATCTAAGCTATACCTGTCCTTTAATCTTAGTCCTTAATTCCAGTAGAACTATATCAATTAGTTTCTTATACCGTGCTTCTGCCTCTTTGTATTCTTTACTTGTACGTCTAGATTCGTCCCTATCCCTGTTTTCTAGTTTAACACTGGTGATTTGCCTGTTAGCTCCGTAAGTAAAAAGCACTTTTTTAGATATGTCAATGAGATCATTAACATTGTGAAGTATATTAAGTACAACCTTCTCTTTAAATATGGAGTAGTTTTGGTCATAGTAAATGCTTAAGTCTGTTAATGCACTTATACTATTTTGAAGTTGAACTTTCCATTGTTGATCTGGATGCCATAATAACTTTATGTTGGCATCTAGTGTCAAAGTTTTAAACTCAATGCCTCTGATAACATCGATTCGTAGGTCAGACCATTTTGCTTTTTTATCGTAGCGATATTTTACGTAAGCAACAACAGAACCCCCGATTATAGAAGAAAATAGGGGCGTAATTACATTTAGTAATAAATTGGTGTCTAATTTCATGAGCTTTTCTAATTTATGTGTAAATCTCAAGGCAAATTTACTTAGAAGCTGCTCAAGTGGATTCAACTACTATCTGCTCACCTGTACACCAAGTCTAAACCAACCGCACAACCCGAAGCTAAGTTACATAACATGCCCCTATATAAACTCATCGGTTTTTCAGCGGCCTAAAGGATTTTATCTGCGGATTATATAAGCATATTATGTAAAATGGCCCCACTAGGCAACCCTATCCTCTGTTACCCAATTCAGAACCTTCATACCGGATCAATGAACTGCAACAGTTAAAAGATGAAGACCGCCAGCATATTCTTAAAACCCTTGGAGCGCTGATCAGGGAGGCTAAAACCAGATTGACTTTTGGGTAAGAAAAAAGCCTCGCATTGCTGCAAGGCTCCTTTTCAGTTTATCACGGGAGTAACTTCCGCGCTAGAGGGTGTAATTACCAAGTTAACAACGATCGTTTCCCATATTTCCGTAATGTAGATTCATCCACCCTTCTTTTAATTGCCCATTTTTTCCATCTTCTAATTGAAAAATACCAATAAACCCACCCAATTAAAAAACC